>DATLVV010000163.1:0-2143 GCA_035577165.1 Steroidobacteraceae bacterium
GCAACGGTTTCCCCGAATGCCTTGATCGTGACGCCGCACTCGATGACAAATATGAAATAGATGCGCGGCGACCACAGAAACAGTGCATCGATGGTCAGCCAGGCTTCACCGGATACGACGCCCAGATCGGCCGAGAACCAGAGGCCGCCGCCAATCTGGATCGAGTTGCCGGTGACCGCAAAGTACGCTTCGGCACGCACCTTGAGGATCGGCACGGGCGGCGTCATCTGCAACGCGACCCGCTGCAGGCCGGCAAGCTCCGGCGGGGGCGTGTATTTCGGGTGAAAACCGCCGACCGACAGCGCGAAAGCGGCACCTCCGTTCCAGCGGATCAGCAGGCCGATGTCGCCCGACACCGTGTACTGCGCGATCTTCGAACCGTCGAGGGTGATGATGAGAAGAAAATAGTCGGGCGTAATTTCGCCGAAGATCTCGGCGCGCAAGTCGACGATGCGCAAGATCGGGTCGACGTCGGCCGACGGCACGCCGACTTGCAGCGTACCCATGACGACGATGCGCGGATCGGGCAGGGCAAGCACCACGCCGAGCCGGACCTTTACGAATCCGGCTTGCGAACCCCAGCCCAACTCCACCATCGGCCCGATGACGATTCCGCCGGATTGCGGCGGAAACACTTCCGCCAGGCGGTCCAGGATCTTCGGCGCCGACGCCACGGGATCTTCGGGAAAGAGCAGCATCGCAACCGCGCCTTCGTGGATTCCTTTGCGTAGCGCATCGGAATCAAGCCGTCGCTCGATCGCCACCAGGCCGCCGATACCGCTCAACGTGAAGCCCCACGACAACTCGATCTTCGGCATGAAGTGCACGCCGATCACCACCACCAGCGAAAACGGATCCGTGCCGATCAAGCCGATCGCGGTGATGCCGATCTTCGTGAATTGCAGATCGAGGACGCCGCCATACTCGCGCGTGTCTTCCTTGTAGCGGAGGAAGCCGCCGCCGGTCAGCAGCCCGCTATTGAGGCGGAGGCCCGCCGAAGTTGGCGGCTTAGGGGTGACTTCGATCGCATTGGCGCCCCCGGTCCATCGGATCGTGATGCCCGCGTCCTCCACAATCGCCGCGAAGACACCGCCGAGATTGCCGGCGATGGTAAACATAAGGTCGATCCGGCCGCTGTTGGCATCGGCGCCTTCCGGCCGCGCGATTGCGAACTGCCGCAACTCGATGCCCGGCGCCGACAATCGCACCGGCAACACCAAGCGCCGGTTCGGCCCATCACCAAAGGTCAGGCCGTCTTTGGTGTCGAGAGTAATTGCGGTGCCACTGGTGTCCGCCGTCGCATTCTGGGCAGGAACAATAGCCGCCAGGAACTTGTCGCCTGTAAGACCCGCCTTGAGATTCGCTTTGATCGCAATGCCAAGTTTCGCCGTATCCTGGTAGGCAAAGAACGCCTCGACCGACGCACCGTCGAATTGCAGAGGACCGAGCGCCTTGCGCGCGGCCTTTTGCAGCTTGAACGATAGCCTTTTGTCGGCGCGGCTCCACGTGAGAAGCGATGCGAATTGGTTGCCCGCCTGGTCGATGTCGAGCACCGTCTTGCACAGAGCGTCGAAGGATTGCGAGGCATTCGCGGCCAGATTGCGGAACGGTGCCCTCCAGGGCTCCCCGATGCTCAGGATCTGATCGCGCATCGACTGGCGCGCTGCGGGTGTCGGTTCCGGCTCGGCGATCTTGTCGGCGACAATGCCGATTGCCTCGTCGAGCGCGATCAGCACGGAGGCGAGTTCGGTCGCCGCGCGGCCGGCGGCCTCCAGCGTGAACGGATTGGTGCCGATCTCCGTCGCCATGCGGTTTGCGGCGTCGACCGCGGCCTTGGCCTTGGGCGTGATTGCGTCGACGACCGGCTTGACCGCCAATTCGACATTTTTGATGTCGGTCTTGAGCTGATCGAGGCGCAGCTTGGCGGTGCCCGCAGGTGAATTGTCGAACAGCGAGCCGACCAGCGAGCCCGCATCCTTGAAGCTCGCTTGTGTGAGATCGCCGGCGCGCGAATGCGCAAAGGCGAGGGAGCCTTTGGCCAGCGCCGACCAGACGTCATCTGACATCGTTGGACCGCTCTCGGAGAGCTAACTGGACTTGATACTGAACACCCGGGTAGGCCCGGTTGGCACCGGTAACGACC
>DATLVV010000164.1:0-4220 GCA_035577165.1 Steroidobacteraceae bacterium
GATCCGGTGATCGGACTCGTCGTCCGGTTCGTCACTCGCCGCCTCCTCAGTATCGCCGATGGCCTCCTCAGGTTCGGCATCCTCGGGCAGGTCTTGCCCGTCGGATTCGGGAACGTCGCGGCCGGGCTCATGCCCGGCATCTTGCGACGGTGTCTGTTGTGGTTTGGGCTCGGCGCGCCGCCGCCGCGGCGGCTCGTCCTCGGCCTCGAGCAGCCCGGCGACGCTGGCGACAGCGTCGCTTTCGGACATCGGGTGTGGGGCGCTCGCAGGCGTCGGAACGGTAGGCGCAGGCGCAGAACCGCCGCCAGTGTCCACTGGCACGTCAGCCATTTAGTTCTCCAAAGAGTAAAAAGAGTAAAAAGAGTAAAAAGACTTTCTCAGCGAAAGCCGCAGGCGAATGTCGTGCTCGCCGCGCTACCGATGACGGAGACGTCGGTGGGCGGCGCCGCCGTCCATATCGCGCATTGCCCCGCCGCCAATGTCCGGGTGCCCGAGGCGCCGATCGCGGCGGTGCCGCCGGTCGCGTTGACGCCCAGCGTGTTGGTCGCGTGCGCGTTGCAGATCTCGAGATATTGGGTCGGCGCCCGCGACCCGAACGGCACCGCGACCGCGGTCGCGCCGATCGTCGTGCTGCACGGGATCAGCGCGTCTGCCCAGGCCGGCATCGCGCAGACACAGAACAGCGCCGCCAGAAACAGACGGTGCATCACACTCTCCACTAATGACGCGGATTTAAATCCAAGGTATGGTCCGGGCCATGTGCGACCCGGCAATCATCGAGGACGACGCCTACACGATGGCCAACCTGCGCCCGGCCGATACCGGCCTGCCGATGGTCGTCTGGCTGTCCGAACGTGGCCGCGCTCGTCACGATGCACGGGTCAGGGTGTGCCAGGCACTCGGCCCGGCAATACAATTCAACAATGCAGTCAGCATTGCCGTTTACCCAGAACCGCATCTGGTGCGCGAACGCAAACAAAAAACCAACCTAACGACGACCAACCTTGCGCTCGCATTCGCCTGGATCAGGCGTAACGAGACAACGATCGTCGACTACTGGAACGGCACTATCAGCACCGTCGAAATGGTGCAACGCCTGATTCCGATCGAACCAGAACCACCCCTCGAATGGCGGGAAGACCTCTTTATCGCCCGCATCAAAGAACTCGCCGAAACGACCGGCAAAAGCGTGACTGCCGTTATGCGCGAGGCGGGCATGGCTCCCGAATTTCTCAGAAAGCCAGCCAGCAAGGGTCATCGCATCGACATGATCATCCGCGTTGCCCAAGCCTTCGACGTGGACATCGGCGAATTTATCAATCAGTGCATTCGCTAATTACGACGTCGTCATCCGGCGCAATTCGCTGCGCAATTCGCCGACCGACCAATACAGCCGGTAATGCTCCTCACGCGCCGGGTAATCACCTGGCGCCGACAGCTTCCAGCTCTCGTAAAGCCGATCCTCGATCCGCCGCATCGCCAAGACGAACGCCGGGTCACCCAGCAGCCGGGTTGCGGCGGCACTGATTTCGGCCTTATCGGTCGGCAATTCGGGTTCAGGTTCGGACGGCGGGTTCTCGAGGTCTGACATCGACAAACCGCGCCAGAAGGCGCGGAAGTCTCGCCACCTCACGTCGGCGGGCTCAATTCGCCGCGGAGCTGCCACATCAGCCGCTCAAGCGGGCTGGCGCGCTCGTCAAACAGAGTACGCCCATATTTGTCGATCAACTTGTCGTCAGGTGTCCAGTTCGGCGCGTCCGGGGTTGCCCACTGGCTCCCGGCCGAGAACGTCTCGTGATAAGGCGTCTTCCAGCGGTCAGGGTAGTGCATCCTGTTGTCATTCGGGTTTACCGATGACGCGGCTACCGGATCGCCAGATTGCAATCCTTTCCAAAAGCCCCGCATGTCATAGTCGGTAACCGGCGCACTGGCGTCGAACGGCACCCTGTTCTGCGCCAGCCAATCACGGAACGACGCCTCGTCTTGCCCGCCCAGCGGGGTGTTGTAATTGTGCTCGCCCGGTCGCACCCATTCTTGATTGCGACCGAGCCGCGCCATCAGGAGGTCGAGCGCGTTCATTTACTAGATTTTTCTCCGCTCAATCCCCATATTTGGGGGATGAAATGCACCACACTCGACACGCTCAAGGAGCGCGGCGGCTATCTCTGCCGGCTCGAAAATACGGACGCCTGGTTCATCGCCCATCACCGGCCGCCGGAGAGCCTCCCAGAGGCTCTGATGGAAGCTGAGGACGTTGATCACGACGACGCCTATGCGCTGATCGATACCGGCCTCGTCAAGGCCGGGCCGCAATACTCACTTGCCGGCGGCACCACCGTCGCGGTCTACACCCTCGCCGAACACCTCCAACAACCCGCCACCGGCTGAGAGCAACGGAAACTCTTTTCTGAGCCAACCGCGCTGAAACACCTGCTCCGGGGTCATGCCTCGCGCCGCCGCAGTTTGCCGAATTCTGTCCTCCAGCGTGCTAAGCGCCGATCCCGTGCCCGACTTATCGAACCGCCCAAAATACGAAGGAACACCGATCCACGTCGATGACTGCATCTGCGCCGGGTCGAGCCCCAACTCCTCGGCCAAGGGTCGGTGGAACGTGCTTTCGACGTGCCCGTATATCGAGGCAGGGTCGACCGCTTCCATCGGCTTGCCGCTCTTGTACTTCATCCCCATTGCCCGCAGATCGCGAACATCGATCGTCGGCACATACCAATTCCCGACGAGGTTCTGCGCCATCGAGGCCGGCTTGGGGTTGTCGAGCGGATAATTATTCTCAAGCGAGTAGGTCGGCTTCACCCTGCCTTCAGCATCCAGCAAATTGCCGATATTCTGGATGTGCAAAGGGAAGTTGGCGTAGCCCTTCGGAGCCGATTCCGTCGGCACCAGATTGTAGGCATTCGGGTTCTTTTCTTGCGGCTTTCGGACCAGTTCGGGAAGCCCCCTACCCTCGGCCAACCTGTTGCCGAAATAGCTGGCCTGGCGGATGTTGGCGGGGAAATCATGCCGCGGCGAGGTCGCCGACAACATCGTCATATCGGATCGCCAGGCGCGATCGCCGGCCTCTTCCCCAAGCTCTCCAACATAGCGTTCACGAAGCGGAAACGTATTCCACCATCCGAGCGAATTCTGATCGCCGCCAATCTCTCGCCCGAGCTGTAACACCTGCTTGTACTGATCCCGCATCGCCGGGTCAGTAAGCTGCGCCTTAACCCAATCGGGAACCCCTTTAGCCGGCGGCGGTAGCCGCTCGATCGGCCCTTGCGGCACGTCAGGCCGCTCGGGAAGACGCGACAGGTCAAACAGCGGCGCCGCCGTCCCTTTGCCGATCATCGCCGCCGGCCCGACCTGCATCCCAACCGTCACGGCCTGCTGCAGGCTTTCCGGGTCGAGCGCGTTCTGTGCCAGCGATCGATTCGGGTCGTAGCTAGTGCCACCGAACCGCCCCGGCATGTCGCCGAGGACGTTCTGCAGGTGATCCAAAGCCGTTGCTCGAGCCCCGGAAAAAGCATCAGCTACCCGTGATGGGTCAGGGCTCACCGGCTTGGTAAAGCCCCCCAATGGGGGCTGCGTGCTCTGATCGTCGCCACCGAGCTGCTGCATCAGCCAGTCGAGCGCGCCAGGCATTACGCAGCGTGCCCCGAACCGTTCCCCGGCGGCATTCGCGGCGGCGGCGGATCGTAGGCGCCGGCCGCGGCCTTCAGCTCGACCTCTTTTTGTGCCAGAGCAATTTTCGCCATCATCTCCTGCATCTGAAGCTCGCGCCGATGCTCGGCCTCCTGCTTTTCGAGGAGCATCTTGTGCATCGTCTGGTCGCGCTCCATCGCCAGGTCGTGATCGAGCCGCTTCTGCTGCAGATCAGCCTCGAGCTGAGCGCGCTGTTGCTGCAATGTTGCGTCCACCTGGGCCTGCTGCTGCGCCTTGACCTGCTCAGCCTGCGCCTTCATCTGCACCGCCTGCACGGTCGCCTGCGCCTTGAGCTGCGTCGCCTGCACGACCGCTTGAGCCTGCGCCTGGGCCGGGTCCGGCCCCTTCTGCTGCTGCGGACCCATGGTTGCCGGATCGGGCGGCTTGGTCGGGTCGGCGAAGAAGTTTTCCTCGAAACCGGCATTCGACGTCATCTTAGAGAGAACGTCGTAAACGTTCTTGGCGTAGACCAATGGCCCGCTGACGCCGCCCTGCACCTGCACGATGCCCTGCTGCGCCTG
>DATLVV010000165.1:0-3984 GCA_035577165.1 Steroidobacteraceae bacterium
GACGGCAACGATATTCGAGCGGTCGAAATGCTCGGCCAGGGGAATCGACAACAGCGTCACGGCCATGCAGGCAAGCGCCGTCCATAGATAGCGCAGGCGCTTGAACCGATGGCGATCGGTGGGCTCCGCGCCCGGCATCACCGTCGATACGGAGGTGTTCGCCTCTCGGCTCTGCATGACGCCGTCGACGCGCCCGATTTCAATGAGATCGATATCCGGCGCGAGCAGCGCCAGCTTCTGGCCGCTGGAGCGTTGCCACGGCCACAAACGCCGTGCCGGATCACGGCCGATGACCAGCTTCGACAGGTTGTGGTCGCGCGCATAGGCAATCACGCTGAGTGCCACGTCAGCATCGGCGATCACGGCGGTGGTCGCGCCCAATTCCTTGGCCAAGCTCAGCGTTCCCAGGATCCTCTCGCGGCGCGCCGCCGGCAGGCGCTGCAACGCGGGTGTTTCCACGTACACGGCATGCCACTCCGCGCTCAACTGCCCGGCGAGACGCGCCGCCGCCCTCACCACCCGCTCCGAACCGGCATCCGGCCCCACGCAGGTCAGGAGAGCGTTCGCCGTTTTCCAAACCGACTCGATCGATTTGTCGACGCGGTAGGCTTGAACATCGCCCTCGACGCGATCGGCCGTGCGGCGCAGCGCGAGCTCGCGCAGCGCCATGAGATTGCCCCTGCGGAAGAAGTTGTTGGCCGCGCGCTCCGCTTGCTGGGGCACGTACACCTTGCCGGCCCGCAGCCGTTCGAGCAGTTCCTCTGCAGGGATATCGACCAGCACCACCTCGTCGGCATCGTCAAACGCGGTGTCGGGCACGGTTTCCCAGACGCGCACGTTGGTGATTCCGCCGACGACGTCGTTGAGACTCTCCAAGTGCTGCACGTTCAGCGTGGTGAACACATCGATGCCGGCCGCCAGCAGCTCTTCGACGTCCTGCCAGCGCTTTGGATGACGTGTACCCTGAACATTCGAATGCGCGAATTCGTCGACCAGGATCAAGGACGGGCGGCGTAACAGGGCCGCATCGAGGTCGAATTCGCGCAAACTTTGGCCGCGATACGGCATGAGCTTCGCAGGCAGCATTTCCATGTCGGTGAGCAGCGCCGCCGTTTCGGCGCGGCCGTGGGTTTCGACGATGCCGATGACGACGTCCCGGCCTTCGGCCTTGAGCTTGCGGGCGGCGGCCAGCATGGCGAAGGTCTTGCCGACGCCGGCCGAAGAGCCGAAGTAGATCCGCAGCTTGCCGCGGTGCGCCTCCGCCTCTTGCTGCTTGACCTTGGCCAGCAGCACGTCAGGATCGGGGCGTTGTTCGCTCGATATCGGCATCTGCCGCTATTGTGCGCGATCTAGATCCAAATTGAGCAACAAGACATTGACGCGCGCCTCGCCGAATATCCCCCACTGCGGGGCCTCCACATGCGCCAGCACGAGCTGCCGCAACCGGATGGGATCGAGGTGCCTGGCCTGCGCCACGCGCATGACCTGGTACAGCGCGGCCGCGGGACTGATATGCGGATCGAGCCCGCTCCCGGATGCGGTCACGAGATCCACCGGAATGGACGCGACATTGCCGGGGTCGGCAGCCTTCAGCGCCTCGATCCGCCCGCGCACGGCATCGATCAGGGCCGGGTTGGTGGGTCCCAAATTCGAAGCGCCCGATCCGGCGCCATTGTTCGGCATGGGTGCCGTTGCGGACAGCCGGCCCCAAAAATATTTCGGTTCCTGAAATGATTGGCCGATCAACGAAGAGCCCACCACCGCCCCGCCGCGCCTCACGAGGCTTCCCGATACTTGATCGGCGAAGAACACCCGGCCGATGCCGGTGACCGCCAGGGGATAGGCCAGTCCGGTCACCAGCGTCAGCAGCGCGAACAGCACCAATAATGGACGCATCATGACAGCAGCCTCAATGCCGCAAGACCCATGTCGATCAGCTTGATGCCGATGAAGGGCACGGCGATTCCACCCAATCCATAGATCAAGAGGTTACGGCGCAGCAGCGATGCTGCGCCGAGCGCACGGTATTTCACGCCCCGCAATGCCAATGGGATCAGCAGGACAATGATGAGCGCGTTGAAAATGACGGCGGACAGGATGGCGCTGCCCGGACTCGCCAGGCGCATCACGTCCAGGACCGCGAGTTGCGGATAGGTGGTCGCGAACGCGGCCGGAATGATCGCAAAATATTTGGCGACGTCGTTGGCTATCGAGAACGTGGTCAGGGAGCCGCGGGTGATCAGCAATTGCTTGCCGACTTCGACGATCTCGATCAACTTGGTGGGGTTCGAGTCCAGATCTACCATGTTGCCGGCTTCCTTGGCCGCCTGCGTGCCGGAATTCATGGCCACGGCGACGTCGGCCTGAGCCAGTGCGGGTGCATCGTTCGTGCCGTCGCCGGTCATGGCGACCAGCCGTCCCTCGCCCTGATACTGGCGTATCAATTTGAGCTTCGCTTCAGGAGTCGCTTCGGCGAGAAAATCGTCCACGCCCGCCTCGGCCGCGATCGCCGCCGCGGTCAGCCGGTTGTCGCCGGTGATCATCACGGTTCGTATCCCCATGCGGCGCAGCTCGCCGAATCGCTCCTTGATGCCGCCTTTGACGATGTCCTTGAGCTCGATCACCCCGAGTGCCCGCCCGCCGTCGCTCACCACCAAGGGCGTGCTGCCCTTGCGTGCCACTTCATCGACCGCTTGCGAGACCTGGGGTGGGAAGGCAAATCCCTGCGCCTCGATGTGCTCGCGCACCGCGGACGCTGCGCCTTTGCGCACCACTCGCGAACCGATGTTTACGCCGCTCATGCGCGTTTGCGCGGAGAAAGGCACGAACGTCGCCTCGAGCTCCCGCAAATTTCTCTCGCGCAGATTGAAGCGATTCTTCGCCAAGATCGCGATGCTGCGCCCTTCGGGGGTCTCGTCGGCGAGCGAACTGAGTTGTGCGGCGTCCGCCAGCTGCTGCTCGGTGACACCCTCCGACGGAATGAAGGCCGCGGCCTGCCGGTTGCCCAGGGTGATCGTTCCGGTCTTGTCGAGCAGCAGCACATCGACATCGCCGGCCGCCTCGACTGCGCGGCCGGAGGTCGCGATGACATTGGACGCCATCATCCGGCTCATGCCCGCCACGCCGATCGCGGACAGGAGCCCGCCGATCGTGGTCGGGATGAGGCAGACCAGCAGCGCGACCAGCACCGTTATCGTGACCGGCGCGCCGAGTTTGGCTGCTTCCACGCTGTACAGCGAGAACGGCAGCAAAGTGGCGGTTGCGAGCAGGAATACCAATGTCAATGCGATGAGCAATATGGTCAGCGCAATTTCATTCGGCGTCTTCTGACGCTTGGCTCCCTCGACCATGGCTATCATGCGATCGATGAAGGCCTCGCCGGGATTCACTGCAACGCGCACCACGAGCCAGTCCGACAATATGCGCGTACCGCCGGTTACCGCCGAGAAATCGCCGCCGGACTCGCGTACCACCGGTGCTGATTCGCCGGTGATCGCGCTCTCGTCCACCGAGGCCACGCCGTCAACGACTTCACCGTCGGCAGGCACGACATCGCCGGTCTCCACCAGGAAGAAGTCGCCTTTGCGCAGTTGCGGCGCGGGTGTTGCGGTCCAATCGCTCGAGTACCTTGCGGCGGGCAATTTCTTCGCATTAACCGATTGTTTCAGGTCCCGCAAAGAAGCCGCCTGCGCTTTGCTGCGGCCCTCGGCGAGCGCCTCGGCAAAGTTGGCAAACAGCACGGTGAACCACAGCCAGGCGGAAATGCCGAAAATGAACCCGGCCGGCGCTTCTCCCTGGCCGCGCACGGCCTGCACGAACAACAGGCTGGTCATGATACTGCCCACGTACACGACGAACATCACCGGATTGCGCAGCTGCACGCGGGGCGAAAGTTTGCGGAATGAGTCGGCAATCGCCGCACCCATGAGCGTCGAATCGAACAATGCCAGTGACTTGCGAACCATGCCTAGGAGCCTGTCTGAG
>DATLVV010000166.1:0-6413 GCA_035577165.1 Steroidobacteraceae bacterium
GACGGTATTCGGCACTGTGTGCCGGCTCCGGGAAACTATACTCGGCGCGCAGGATGGGAATGCGCCGGCCGACCAGCCAGCACGACACGCCGTAGAGCATCAGCAGCAACAGCTCGTGGGCAAAGACTCGTTGGCCCGCGCCTGGGACACGCTCGTGCAGTACGATTCTGGCCTCGGTCGCCTCCCGCACCAGCGCGCCCGATATATCGTCCAGGATTAACGAATAGAAACGCAGACTGCGCTCCAGCGCCTGACCCAGGGTCTTGCAGGCGACGGCCGCATGGCACAGCATCGCGAAACTCCCGGACTTCATGCGCCGGGAATCCTGGCCGAAGAACTCATCGTCAAGCGCCAGGGCAATATTGCGCCACAAAGCGCCGTAGTGCTTGGCCGATACGCGCGCCTGGGGCACCAGCAGCAGACTGGGGGCCAGGCCGACGTTCGACAGCATCTCGTCCGCGTTCAAGCCGCGATCGCGCACGCTCTGCAGCGCTGCTGCGACGAAGCAGATGGAGATGGTCCCGGATTCGACCGGCCGCACGCTCGCCGCCGCAGTTTCGCGGCCCACTAACCCCAGGTCGGTATTGCCATTTCGCTTACGCATCTTGAGCTTACAGTTTACGCGATACGGTTGAGCCGGGGATCACGTAAACTATGGGTAAGGAGACAGGCTCCAAAGGCTTTACGCAATCGTACCGAAGGGAAATTCATGAGCACCAAACCCGAAGCGCTGGCCAACCAGACACCCACCGTCAAAATGCTGCTCGACGGCAAATTAATCGATTCGCAGACCAGCGAATGGCATGACGTCGTCAATCCGGCCACCCAAGAGGTCCTTGCGCAGGTTCCCTTTGCCACGGACGAGGAAATCAACGCCGCCGTGGCCTCGGCCAAACGGGCTTTCAAGAGCTGGAAGAACACTCCGCTCGCCGCTCGCGCGCGCATCATGCTCAAGCTGCAGGCGCTGGTGCGGGAACACATGACCCGCATCGCGCACACGTTGAGCGCGGAACAAGGCAAGACTCTGGCGGATGCCGAGGGCGATGTGTTCCGCGGCCTCGAGGTGGTCGAACACGCATGTTCGATCGGCAGCCTGCAGCTCGGCGAATTCGCCGAGAATGTGGCCGGCGGCGTCGACACCTACACCCTGCGCCAACCCATCGGTGTGTGCGCCGGCATCACCCCCTTCAATTTTCCCGCCATGATCCCGTTGTGGATGTTTCCCATGGCCATCGTCTGCGGCAACACTTTCGTGCTCAAGCCTTCCGAGCAGGATCCGCTCACTCCCATGCTGCTGGCCGAGCTTGCGCTCGAGGCCGGCGTGCCGCCGGGCGTGTTGAATATCATCCATGGCGGCAAGCGCGCCGTCGACGCGATCTGCACGCACCCGGACATCGTCGCCGTCTCCTTTGTCGGGTCCACGGCGGTGGGCACGCATGTCTACACGCTGGCCTCCCAGCACGGCAAGCGTGTGCAATGCATGATGGGCGCGAAAAATCACGCCGTCGTGATGCCCGATGCCAACAAGGAGCAGTCGCTCAACGCCCTGGTCGGGTCCACTTTCGGGGCGGCAGGCCAGCGCTGCATGGCCACGTCGGTGACGGTGCTGGTGGGCGAAGCGCAGAAATGGATTCCGGACATCGTGGCCAAGGCGAAGACGCTCAAGGTCAACGCCGGAGTGGAAAAAGGCGCCGATCTCGGCCCCGTCGTCTCGAAAAACGCAAAACACCGCATATTGGGACTGGTGGAGGACGGCATCAAGGAAGGCGCCAAGCTCGAGTTGGATGGCCGCGCCATCAAGGTGCAGGGCTATGAACAGGGCAATTTCATCGGTCCGACCATATTCTCCGCGGTGAAGCCGGGGATGAAAATCTATACCACCGAGATTTTCGGACCCGTCATGGTCATCGTCGCGGTGAATACCCTGGATGAGGCCATCAAGCTCATCAACGACAACCCCTTCGGCAACGGCACCGGCATCTTCACGCAAAGCGGCGCGGTCGCCCGAAAATTCCAAAACGAGATCGACGTCGGGCAAGTCGGGATCAACGTCCCCATTCCGGTGCCGGTGCCCATATTCAGCTTTACCGGATCACGCGGTTCCAAGCTTGGCGACCTGGGGCCCTACGGCAAGCAGGTGGTGCAGTTCTACACGCAGACCAAGACCGTGACCACCCGCTGGTTCGACGACAGCGGCACTTCCGGCGGCGTGAACACGACCATCAGCCTGAAGTAAGGCGTAGCAATCCGTGCAGTTGGGGGAATCACACGCCGTCGTCACCGGCGGCGCTTCGGGACTCGGCCTTGCGGTGGCCGGCCTGATCGTAAAGTCCGGCGGACAGGTCGCGCTGCTCGATGTGAATGAGGCGCAAGGCGCATCGGCCGCCGCGGCGCTGGGCGAGCGCGCGGTATTCATCGCCACCGACGTCACCGACGAAACCGCGGTCGATGCCGCGGTCGCTCAGGCCCGAGAGCGCATGGGCAGGATCGACGCCGCCGTCAATTGCGCGGGCATTGGCGCGCCCGCGCGCTTGGTGGGCAGGCAGGGTGCCATGCCCGCCGCATTCTTTCGCAAGATGATCGAAATCAATCTGGTCGGCACGGTATTGACGGCCAAGGCAGCGGCCGTCGCCATGCAGCAGAATGCGCCGAACAGCGCCGGCGAGCGCGGCGTGATTGTCATGACGGCCTCGGTCGCCGCCTTCGACGGCCAGATCGGACAGGTCGCCTACGCGGCATCCAAGGGCGGCATCGTGGCAATGACGCTCCCCATGGCGCGTGAACTTGCCTCCTCGGGCATTCGCGTCATGACCGTTGCACCGGGTCTGTTTGCCACTCCCATGATGAAAGCCCTGCCGCAGGAAGCGCAGGACTCGCTCGGCAAGCAAACCCCGTTTCCGCCGCGCCTGGGCAATCCGGATGAGTACGCCGCCATGGTTGGCCACATCCTCGAGAACACCATGCTCAACGGCGAAACCATCCGCCTCGACGGCGCGATCAGAATGCAGGCGCGTTAGCGCAGCACCTCTGCGGTTCGCCGGCCGGCCACTTCCCGCAGAATCTCGCGCCGCCGCGCCTCGCTGGCACCGGACCATTCGGTGATCTCTTCAATGGTGCGGCGGCAACCGACGCACCAGCCGCGCTCATCCAGCCGACAGACGTCGATACAGGGCGACGGGACGCCGGCGTTCAATGGTGGGTCGACCATTGACGCACGACCTGGTGAATGGCATCCAGCCCGTCGGTCAGCGCTGCGGGACCCGGCTGGAGAATGAGAGGCGATTTGATCTCGTGCAATTCGCCGTCGCGCACCGCGGGCACGGCATCCCAGCCGCTGCGGGCGATCACTTGATTCGGCCGGAAGCGCTTGCCGCACCAGGAGCCGAAGATGATCTCCGGGGCGCGACGCACGACCTCGCCGGCGTCGCCGAGGATGCGATCCTTGGCCAGGGCGCAGAGTGCGCGCTCCGGGAACACATCGTCGCCGCCGGCAATGCCGACCAACTCGCTGACCCAGCGGATGCCGGTGATGAGCGGCTCATCCCATTCCTCAAAATAGACACGCGGACGCCGCGGCAAGGCCGCTGCGGCCTGGCGCACGCTCTCGATATGGGCTTCGAGCTCGAGCGCATAGCGCTCAGCCTGTTCGGCGGCCCCGACCAGGGCGCCGAGCCGGCGAACATAGCCCAATATGCCATCGACCGAGCGGTGATTGCTGATCCAGACTTCGACTCCGCGTTTGATCAGCGCCTGTGCGATATCGGCCTGGATGTCGGAAAAGCCGATCACGAAATCCGGCTTCAGTTCCAGAATGCGATCGATCTTGGCGCTGGTGAATGCCGACACCCGGGGTTTTTCGCGCCGTGCCCGGGGCGGGCGCACCGTGAAGCCGGAAATGCCCACGATCCGATCCTCGAGTCCGAGGGCGTAGAGGACCTCCGTGGGCTCCTCGGTCATGCAGACAATGCGGCGCGGATATCGGCCGTCCATGCGCTAGGAGCCTGTCTGCGCCTCGAGCACACCTTCGGCCAGCGCACCGGCTCCGCCGTGGATGATGCTGTGCGCGAGACCTGCCGCCTGCGACAGCACATGATCCGCATAGAAGCGCGAGGTCTGGATTTTCGCCGTGTAAAAGGCCGCGTCGGCGCCGTTGCCGCGGGGTGCGGCAAGGCGTTGCTGCGAAATCAGGGCGGAGCGCAGCAGCTGCCAGCCTCCTGCGACGATGCCGAACAGCTTGAGCATGGGCACCGCGCCCACCGAGACGCCATGAATATCGGTATTGTAGTTCTCCACCACATAGCGGATTGCGCGCTCCAACGCGTCGACGGCGGCGGAAAATGCCGCCGCCGATTCCGCCATATCCGCTGCCGCGGCCAGCTGCGCCGCCAGGGATTTCATTTCCGCAATGACGGTCTGGGCGGCGCGGCCGCCGTCGCGAGCCAGCTTGCGCCCGATCAGATCGTTCGCCTGGATGCCGGTGGTGCCTTCGTAAATCGGCGTGATACGCGCATCGCGCAGGAATTGGGCGGCTCCCGTTTCCTCGACGAATCCGACCCCGCCATGCACCTGGATGCCGAGCGAGGCGATCTCCACGGAATTTTCCGTGCACCAGCCCTTGACCACAGGAATCATCAGATCCGCAAAGGCCTGATGCCGCTCCCGCGCCTCCGCGTTCGGATGCAGGCGGGCGCCGTCCAGCGCGACGGCGACGACGGCGGCGAGCGCCCGCATGGCTTCTGTCTGCGACTTCATGAGCAGCAGCATGCGCCGCACGTCGGGATGCCGAACGATGGGCACCCGGGCGCCGCCGCGCACCCCAGCCTCGGTCCCCTGGACTCGCTCACGCGCATACTGCAGGGCCGTTTGATACGCCCGCTCGGCCAGCCCCACCCCTTCGATGCCCACCGAATAGCGGGCGGCGTTCATCATGATGAACATGTATTCCAGTCCGCGATTCTCCTCGCCGACGAGCTCCGCAACGGCACCGCCGTTCTGCCCGAAGGCCAGCACACAGGTGGGGCTGGCGTGGATTCCAAGCTTGTGCTCCACGGACAAACAGTGGACGTCGTTGCGCGCTCCCAGCGAACCATCGGCGTTGACCAGGAACTTCGGCACCAGGAACAGGGAAATGCCCCGGACTCCCTCCGGCGCATCGGCCTTGCGTCCCAGCACCATGTGCACGATGTTTTGCGTCAGATCGTGCTCGCCGTAGGTGATGAAGATTTTCTGCCCCGTGAGCAGGTAGCGGCCATCGTCCGTGGGCACGGCACGCGTGCGCACCGCCGACAGGTCGGAGCCGGCCTGGGGTTCCGTGAGATTCATGCTGCCGGTCCATTCGCCCGAAACCATCTTCGGCAAGTACCGGGCGCGTTGCGCCTGCGACCCGCGCAGCTCGATCGCGTCGATTGCGCCGCGCGTCAGCATCGGGCACAGGGCGAAGGCGATGTTGGCGCCGTTCCACATCTCCTCGATCAGCGACGAGAGAACTCTGGGAAGATTCTGGCCGCCGAATTCCGCTGGGCAGGACAGCGCATTCCAGCCGTCGGCGGCGAATCGGCCATAGGCTTGCTTCCAGCCCGCGGCGGTCAGCACCTCGCCCTCCTGCCAGCGCACTCCTTCCAGATCGCCGCTGCGATTCAGCGGCGAGAGCACGGAACCTGCGAATTTGGCCGCTTCATCCAGCACTGCGTCGGCCACATCCGCCGTGATCTCGCCGAAACCGGGCAGCTGCGCCAGCTGTTCGAGATCCAGCAACTCACGCAGCACGAAGCGCATGTCCGCCAACGGCGCCTGATAGTCGTTCATATCGGGTCCTGCGCCGCCTACATGTTGCGCCGGTAGCGCCCGCCGACGTCGTACAGGGTGTGCGTGATCTGACCGAGCGAGCAGCCGCGCACCGCGTCCATCAGCACTTCGAAGGTATTGCCGTTGTCGATGACGGTGCGCCGCAGGCGCTCCAGGAGCTGCGCCGCCTGCCCCGTATTGGCTTGCTGGAACCGCTTGAGCCGCTCCAGCTGCGACTGCTTTTCCGCGTCGGTGGAGCGCGCCAATTCGACCGTCTCGGGGAGCGCCTGGCTGTGCGGATTGCGGAAGGTATTGACGCCGATGATGGGATACGAACCGTCGTGTTTCTGCCGCTCGTAGAACAGCGACTCTTCCTGGATCTTGCCGCGCTGATAGCCGGTTTCCATCGCCCCGAGGACGCCGCCGCGCTCGGCGATGGCGTCGAATTCCTTGAGCACCGCTTCCTCCACCAGATCGGTCAACTCATCGATGATGAAGCTGCCCTGATTGGGGTTTTCGTTCTTCGCCAGACCCCATTCGCGGTTGATGATCAGCTGTATTGCCATGGCGCGGCGCACGCTCTCCTCGGTGGGGGTGGTAATGGCCTCATCGTAGGCGTTGGTGTGCAG
>DATLVV010000167.1:0-9976 GCA_035577165.1 Steroidobacteraceae bacterium
ATCGCCATGACGCAGACCTTGATCGACAAAGGCTATGCCTATGTGGCGAACAACGGCGACGTCATGTATTCGGTGCGCAAGTTCGCCGATTACGGCAGGCTCTCGGGCAAGAAGATCGACGATTTGCGCGCCGGCTCGCGCGTCCAGGTGGATGATGCGAAATTGGACCCGTTGGATTTCGTGCTCTGGAAACGGGCGAAGCCGGGTGAGCCTTACTGGAGTTCGCCGTGGGGCGACGGCCGTCCGGGCTGGCATATCGAGTGCTCGGCCATGTCGACGAGCGTGCTCGGCAGCTATTTCGATCTGCACGGCGGCGGCGAGGATCTGAAATTTCCGCATCACGAAAACGAGATCGCGCAGTCCTGTGCGGCCTGCGGAACGCCCTTCGTGAAAGTGTGGATGCACAATGGTTTCGTGCGCGTCAACGATGAAAAGATGTCGAAATCGCTGGGCAATTTCTTCACGCTGCGCGAAGTTCTCAAGACCTTGCGCGATCCGGAAGTGATGCGCTTCTTTCTATTGAGCAGTCATTACCGCGGGCCCATCAACTATTCGGCCGCGCAGCTGGCGCAGGCGGACGAGACGCTGTTGGGACTGTACCGTGCCCTCAAGGATGCCGGCGAATCGGGGCCCGTCGATGCGCGCCGCTTCGCCGAATTCCGCAGCGCAATGGATGACGATTTCAACACGCCCGAGGCGCTGGCGGCCATGCAAGGCGCCGCGCGCGAGCTCAATCAGGCCAAGGCTGCGGGGGATTCGGCGAAAAAGGCCGTGGCTGCGGCCACCCTTCGGGCCATGGGGGCGGTGCTCGGTGTTGTGCAGCAGGATCCGGACAGTTATCTGAAGCGCAGTGTGGGCGACCAGCTGATGTCCGATTCGGACGTCGAAGCACTGCTCGCGGCACGGCAGGCGGCGCGCGCCGCCAAGAACTTTGCGGAGTCCGATCGCATTCGAGAGCAATTGACCGCCGCGGGAATCGTATTGGAAGACAAGGCAGGCGCCGCCACCCAGTGGCGGCGCCAATGAACGCCCGCTCTAAGCGCGGCGACCGAGGCTCATCAAGAACGTGACCACGGCGCCAATCAGAAACACGATGAACAGAATTTTCGCGATACCGGCTGCGCCGGCTGCGATCCCGCCGAACCCGAAGACGGCGGCGATCAAAGCGATGACGAAGAAGACAACGGCATAGTGAAGCATGATCGCACCTATTGTTATGGGCGCAGCAGTTCTGCGTGTGCGGATTATCGGGGCAGGGATGCCGCGGCGCAGTCGGTTGGCAGCGACACCCGGTGTAGGATGCGGCTCACATGAAGACTCTGCTGATCGTGTATCACTCCATGACCGGGGGTACTTTGCAGATGGCTCAGGCAGCGGCCTCCGGCGCCGGAGCGGAGCCGGCGGTGCGGGTGTCGCTGATGCGTGCGGCGGAGGCCGAGGCGGGGGACGTGCTCAATGCCAGCGGTTTTATTTTTGCGACCCCGGAAAATCTTGCTGCAATGTCCGGGAGGATGAAGGACTTCTTCGACCGCACCTATTACGCGGTGCTCGATCGGATCAACGGCAAACCCTATGCCTTGCTGATCTGCGCCGGCAGCGATGGCCGCAATGCCGCGCAGCAGATCGACCGCATCGCGACCGGTTGGCGCCTGAAACCCATTGCCGAACCCGTCATCGTCTGCACCCACGCGCAGACTGCGGAGGAAATTCTGCGGCCGAAGCACATTGCCGAACAGGATCTTCGCCTCTGCGAGGAACTCGGCGCGACGTTGGCCTCAGGCCTCGCGTTGGGTATATTTTGAGAATGCGAGTTCCCTACCATGCTTGACGGTTTCATCCACTGGCTCGGCGACACACGGGCCAGCATGGTGATTCAAAAGGTGTTCTGGATCATTCCGACGGTGCAGATCGCGCATATTCTGGCGATTTCGGTGGTCCTGGCGTCGATGGCGATGTTCGATTTGCGTCTGCTCGGGCTGGCGGGCACCCGCAGCAGCATTGCAACCCTGTCGCGGCGGTTCATGCCGTGGCTTTGGGGAGCGCTGCTGGTGCTGGCGGTCAGCGGCAGCATCCTCATCATCGGCGAACCGAAGCGTGCACTCGGCAATGTGTCCTTTGAAATCAAGATGGGCTTGCTCGCGACGGCGATTGCCCTAACCTTGAGTTTTCAAGCCATTCTGAAGCGCGACCTGGCGAACGGCGGCGCTGACCTCGCGGCCTCGCACCTCGGCGTCGCCAGAATTACCGGGCTTTTGTCGCTGGTCCTGTGGGTCGGGATCGCCGTGGCGGGGCGCTTGATCGCGTACTCAGGCTAGGCCGTGTTCGACACTTTTCTGCATTGGTTGGAGTCTACTGCGCCTGCGATCGCCATCAGCGAATCGTCCTGGCTGTTCCCCGGGATCGAAAGCGTCCATGTGGTCGCGATCGCATTGGTGGTGGGGTCGATCAGCATGGTGGATTTGCGGCTGCTGGATGTGAATCTGCGCGACCGGCCGGTCGGCGAGCTGACCGCCGAGGTGTTGCCGTGGACGTGGGCGAGTTTCGGCGTGGCCGTATGCACCGGTGCCCTGATGTTCTCGTCCAATGCGACCCACTATTGGGGAACCGTGCCGTTTCGGGCGAAAATGTTGCTGCTCCTGCTGGCGGGAATCAATATGTTGGTGTTTCATGCCACTACCAATAAATCGGTCGAGGTCTGGGGCCGTCAGGCGCATACGCCGCGAGCGGCCAAGATCTCGGGTGGAATTTCCCTGGGCCTATGGCTTGGTGTGGTTACATTCGGCCGTTGGATAGGATTCGTCTGAAATGTCCAGAACTCGTCAGCAATGCTCGCACCTCGGCGCGGTCAAGGCCGTCACCCCCAGCGGCGAGGGCTGCCAGGAATGTCTCGCCATGGGCGACACCTGGGTCCATCTTCGCCTGTGCAGAACTTGCGGACACGTCGGGTGCTGCGACGATTCGAAGAACCGGCATGCGCGCAAGCACTTCCTCGCCACCAAACATCCCATCATCTCCTCGTTCGAGCCCGGAGAAGATTGGAGCTGGTGCTTCGTCGACGAGGTCCAGGTGTTCTTGGAATGACCATCGCCGGTGAAGGCCTGGCGGCCGGACCGGCTTTCGCCGGTCGCAAGGCGCAGATGTTTCCGCAGCTGACGACGGCGCAGATCGCGCGGCTGTCGGCGCATGGCACCCGTAGAAACATGAGCAAGGGCGAGGTCCTGGCCGAACCCGGCGATCGGAACCGCCCCGTGCTGGTGGTTCTGTCAGGCAGCATCGAAGTCGTCCAACCCGGCTTGAGCGGCGAGGTCTTGGTCGTGGTGCACACCGCCGGCAGCTTCACCGGAGAAATGAGCACGCTTCAGGGCATCGGCACCCTGGTGCGATCACGTGTCCGCGAGGCAGGCGAAATTCTGGTGATCACCGACGAACGGCTGCGCACCATCATTCAGACCGACGCGGAACTCAGCGAGATTTTCATGCGCGCCTTCATTTTGCGGCGCGTCGGCTTGCTCGACTCCAAGTCCGGCGACGTCATCCTGCTGGGCTCGAGTCATTCGGCGGGCACGCTGCGGTTGCAGCAGTTTCTGACCCGCAATTCCTATCCGTACGTCAACCTCGACGTGAACACGGATTCCAGCGTACAGGCGTTGTTGGAGCGCTTTCACGTCCAGGCCGCCGATGTCCCCGTGGTGCTGTGCCGGGGCGCCGTGGTGCTCAAGAATCCCAGCAATGAAGAAGTCGCCGCCTGCTTGGGAATGAATCAGCTGATCGACGACGACCGGATCCGCGACCTCATCGTCGTCGGGGCGGGGCCGGCAGGCTTGGCGGCCGCGGTCTACGGTGCATCCGAGGGGCTCGATGTCTTGGTGCTGGAGACCGGCACGCCCGGCGGGCAAGCAGGGTCGAGTTCAAAGATAGAAAACTATCTGGGTTTCCCCACCGGCATATCGGGCCTGGCACTGGCGGCCCGGGCGCGGATTCAGGCGCAGAAATTCGGCGCAGAAATCCGCACCGCCTACTCGGCGATGAAACTGAATTGCGGTGCACGGCCCTACGTCATCGACCTCTGCCACGGGCATGCGGTGCGCGCGCGCTGCGTCGTCATTGCGACGGGGGCGGAATATCGCCGGCTTGCGATCGAGAACGTGGCGCGGTTTCTCGGCACGGGTGTCTACTACGCAGCCACCAACACCGAGGTTCGACGCTGCGAGATGCGCGACGTGATTGTCGTGGGGGGCGGCAATTCGGCGGGGCAGGCCGCGGTGTTCCTGGCCGGCAGGTGCAGCCACGTACACCTCCTGGTGCGGTCGCGCGGGCTGGCCGACAGCATGTCGAGCTATCTGATCCGGCGCATCGCTGACATGCCGAACATCACCTTGCATGCGAACACCGAAATCGTCTCCCTGCAGGGCGGGGAGCAGCTGGAACGCGTGATCTGGAGAACCGCGCCGGGCAATGTCCCCGAGACGCACCCCATTGGCCACGTGTTCTTGATGACGGGCGCGGTTCCCAGCACACGCTGGCTGCAGGGATGCATCGCTCTGAATGACAAGGGATTCGTGCGCACCGGAATGGATTTGACCGCCGCGGATTTGGCGGCCGGCGCCGCGGTGCGGCCGGCGCAGTCCTTCGAGACCAACTGGCCGGGAATTTTTGCGGTGGGCGATGTGCGATGCGGCAGCGTCAAACGGGTGGCCGCCGCCGTCGGCGAGGGATCGGCATGCGTGCAGCAGGTGCATCAGGCGCTTCACGATTGACCGGCATCGACTTTGGACGCGCCTCCCCGGAGGTTGCCCGCGCCTTGATCGGAATGACCTTGCTGGTCGGCGGCGTCGGCGGAATCATCGTCGAGACCGAGGCGTACGACGGCGAAGATCCGGCGTCGCATAGCTTCTCCGGACCGACGCCGCGCAATGCCGTGATGTTCGGGCCGCCCGGCCGCGCCTATATCTATCTCTCCTACGGCATTCATTGGTGCCTGAATTTCGTTTGCCGTGAATCCGGCCACGGTGCCGGCGTGTTGATTCGCGCGTTGGAGCCGACGGCCGGCGTCGCGCAAATGATCAGCCGACGGGGACAGGAAGATCCGCGAATTCTCTGCTCCGGACCGGGCCGGCTGGGTCAGGCATTGGCCATCACCCATGACCTCAACGGCGCGCGCGTCGATCGGCAGCCGTTCAGCCTGCGGGCGGCCCGTTCGCGGCAAAGCGCACCGGTGCGTGTGGTGTCCGGACCGAGGATAGGCATTTCCAAGGCGATCGACCGGCGTTGGCGCTTTGGACTGGCGGAATCGCGCTACCTCAGCCGGCCGTTTCTCTGACAATGCGCCGCGAGGGCGCGAATCGTCACCAGCGCCAGAACGCCGCAGCCCAGGTAGCTTTGGAAATCTTCATCGGCCCGCAGGATGGCCCACGGGGGTGCAGCGGACGCCACGTCCATGATCAGCCGGCAGAACATCAGTACGTAGAGCAGCAGGTACACCAGGCGCGCCAGGTGGCGCGAAAACGGCCGTATGTCGGCGAGCCCCATCCTGGGGTTCTGACGCATGCGTCCATAGAAACGCGCGACGACGCAGGCCAACAGCAGGACACCGAACAGCACATGGAGGTTCCCGCGATGCGGCAAAGATCCCGGCCAGGAGTCATGGATCACACCGAGGATGCCGACCAAGACCACGAGCGGCGCGAGCGGGGGATGAAACAGCGCCCAGGTCCTCGCGTTGCGATCACTGCCGGCGACCAGCATGGGACTCCTGTTGCCGATTGGCGTGCATTAGCACTTTGCAATGCAAAGTATAGGAGTTCCGCTGCCGAACGCAAGTGCAGGCTACGGCTGCTAGAAGGAGTGGCGGAAGCCGACGTAGACCCCGCCCGGCAGCACGGAAAATATCAGCGGATTGCTTCGGTGCGATTCATACGCGCCGAAGGCAAATCCCAGTGCGGCGCCGGCCAATACATCGGTCTGCCAGTGCTGCTGGGCCTTCACCCGAGCCACCATTTCGTACAACGGCAATATGGCGAGCGCAGCCACGTACGGGTCTTCCTGGATGTATTGGTAGATGAACGGCGTGACGATCGCGGTCGTGAGGGAGACGTGAGTACTCGGAAAGCTGCCCTTGCCGCCGGTAAACCACCGGTTGGGGTCGCTGGTCTCGGCGGGCGATTGCCGACCGGTGGCGAACTGCAAGCCTTCGGCCACCAGGATGCTGGCGACTCCCGCCTCTCCAGCCTGCCAGCAGGTCTTGCCGAATCGATCTTCTGTCCCCTGCCACAATGCGCAGCCGGCCGCGAACACAGCCAAGGAGATGGGCACCGCGTCCTGGAGACTGTAGATTCCCCCTGTATCCTTGGTCACCCGGTGGTCGATGTCGGCCTGTGCAGAGCTCGACAGGAGCGTCAGCGCGGCGGCGCATGCCCACGGGAGGGTTCGCGTTAAATAAGACAGCACTGATTGACCACGGTTTGCCTTTGGGGTATTCCCTGTATTCGACCGTGGGATCACGGCGCGGATCTTATTGTGACCGGTTATACTTTACGGTGTAAAGTGAATGAGGGCGTTGCATGAAAGAGCTACGGCAAGCGTTGTCGGAAATTCAGTGCATTCGCAGCCAGGTGGCGCGCGGCACGGAATTCCGTGGCTACGGGCCGGCTTCCATTGCGGCCAGCGGAATTCTTGCGCTGCTGGTCGCGGCCTCCCAGCGGCCATGGACGTCGAAACACTCCAAGGCCGACCTGGTGGTCTGGCTGGGCGTATGGGCGGCGACCGCCGCCGTGTCGCTGCTGCTGACCGGGATCGAGACCTTCGTGCGCGCGCAGCGCGTGCATGTGGGATTTGCCCGAGAGATGGTCTTATCGGCGGTCGAGCAGTTCCTGCCCGCGATCATGGTTGGATTTCTGCTCGCGGTGGTCATGGTGCGGGTGTCTGTTCAGGATTGTTGGATGCTGCCGGGCCTGTGGCAATTGATCTTCAGCCTGGGAGTATTCGCCTCATGCCGATTTCTGCCGCGGCAGATGTTTGCGGTCGGCGTGTGGTATCTGGCTGCCGGGCTGTTTTGCCTGGTCGCCGGAAGCGCCACGCGGGCACTGTCGCCCTGGGCGATGGGTTTACCGTTCGGAGTGGGTCAACTACTGGTGGCGGTTGTGCTGCAGTATGGATATGGGGAAGCAATTGAATAAGCGTGCAAGCAAGAAAGGACCGGGGCCTCGTTTTGCCTATGATGGGTTGGATCGTGTGATTCATGAACGCGCCCGCCTCAGCGTGCTGACGTCGCTCATCACACACTCGAAAGGGTTGCTGTTCGGCGATCTGAAGCAGCTGTGTGCGCTGACCGATGGCAACTTGAACCGGCATCTACAGGTGCTCGAGGACGCGAAGCTGATCGCGACCACGAAGGGCGTGCAGAACAACCGCCCGCAGACGATTTGCCGCATCACCGCCCTGGGACGCCGGCGCTACGTCGAATACCTCGCGGTTCTCGAGCAAGTGCTGCTGGATGCCGCCAAGGCGGTTGGCACGGAAGGGGCCGCCAGGGAAGCGACCTGAAATGTCAGCCCGTGCTGCGCGCCCTGCGGCTATCTGGATGGACTGATTCGCGCCACGAAATCCTTGAGCGCCTGGCTCGCGGCGATGTAGCGCAATTCTTCCAGCGACACCTTGTAGGCGGCCTGCTCGAAATCCGCAGTCTCGGGCGCATGCAGTCTCGAGTCGGCATCCAAGTCCTTGGGCGGCGACTCAAGTGGACTCAGCCGAATGAGCCGACCATCGGCAAACAGCGCAAGGGATTTGTCGGCCGGCCGCGAAGTGCCGGAGCCCGTTCGCCGATCGATCGTCGACCAAAAATAGCCCAGGACGCACAGCTGTGTTTGGCCGCTGCGATCCACCTCGGCGGCGGTCAGGCTGATGTAGTCGCGCGCGTGTGCGGCGAGCGTCGAGCGCAGAGGCGGGCGCTGCGGCGCACTTGCGCGCGATCGCCGACATCGTGTACTTTGTAGTACAAAGCACGAATCGTCAGGCGGGCGTCGATGATGGCGGGCGTTCACTTTATATTTTTCTGGGGCGGGATGACGTTGGCCGCAGCCGCCATGACTTATGGCCTGGCCGCGTGCATCGCGGTGTGCGTGCGGATCCGAGAATCGCGATTCATCGCAACAACCCAGCCTGCAGTGAGCATTTTGAAGCCCTTGTGCGGGGCAGAGCCGGAAACCTACGCATGCCTGCGATCGTTCTGCGACCAAGCGTATCCGCAATTCCAGATCGTGTTCGGGGTCTGCGATGCGAACGATCCTGTTCTGGCCGTCGTGTCGCGGCTGCAGCGGGAGTTTCCGCAGATCGACATGGCCGTGGCCGTCGATCACAGCCAACACGGCAGCAGCCGCAAAGTGAGCAATCTCATCAATATGCTGCCGCTGGTCCGCCATGAGTACCTGGTGGTCTCCGACAGCGACGTGCGCGTGGACCCGGATTACCTCGCCCAAATCATCGGGCCGCTGCTCGACGACGGAGTCGGCATCGTCACCTGCGCGTATCGCGGATATCCGCGCCGGGGCCTGTGGCCGCTGCTGGGATCCATGTTCATCAATGAGTGGTTCCTGCCGTCGGTGCGGGTGGCCGCAATGACCGGTTCGCGGGCGTTCGCTTTCGGCGCAACCATTGCGCTGCGCCGTGCGGTGCTCGAGCGCATCGGCGGCTTCACAGCGATTGCCAATCAATTGGCCGACGACTACCGCCTCGGTGAATTGACCCGCCGTCTGGGATTGCGAACCGTGCTCTCCGAAGTCGTGATCGACACCTGGGTGGCTGAAGGCAGTTTCGGGAGGCTCGTGCGGCATGAATTGCGCTGGCTGCGCACGATTCGCGCCCTGCGCCCGTCGGCGTATTGCTTCTGCTTCATCACCTTCGGGATGCCGGTGGCTGCATTGGGCGCGCTGCTGGCCGGCGGCGCGGCGCCGGCCGTCGGCATGCTCTGGGTCACGGTGTTTACGCGGCTTACGCTGCATGGAGCGCTGCGCAGGGGGGGGTCCGGCGTGTGGCAAATCGCCGTCGTGCCGATCCGCGAGGCGTTGAGCCTGGGGTTGTGGCTGTGGAGTTTTTTCACGCGGCGCGTGCACTGGCGCGAGGAGCGTTATCGGGTGACCCGGGACGGATCGGTGCAGCTCGTGGAGGAGTCGCGCTAGGTTTGTAGATGTCCCAGGGGAATTCGGGTCGTTCGTTTGATGGTGTCGAGCACCACGCTCGATTGCAGGTCCCGAACATTGGGCACCCGGATGAGCTTCTTGAGCACCACGCTGCTGAGTGCCTCCAGGTCCTTGCCGTACACTTCCAGAATGAAATCGTAGCTGCCGGTCATGGCGAAGCACTTGGTGACCTCGTCCATGAGCAGTATTTCCTTCTCGAATCTCGCCACGGTGTCGTCGGTATGTTCGGTCAATTTCACCTGCACGATGGCCAGGACGCCGAGCCCGATGCGCGCCGGATTGAGGACGGCCGCGTACCCTTCAATGACGCCGCTCGATTCCAACGCCTTGATGCGCCGCGCGCAGGGGGTGGGGGACAGGCCGATGGACTCGGCCAGTTCCACCACCGGGATTCGGCCATCGCGCTGCAATGCGCCAAGTATTCGGGCGTCGTAGCGATCGATATCCATGGTTTAGCTCCAATTGCATCAAATAATGGTGATTATCACTAAAAATAGACCTGATAGGGCGTTTATTTGGCGATTTGCCGCGATGGGCCTGCACTAGCCTTAGGGCATGAATGCGCGCCCCAAGCCAGAGCTGCGAGCCCCAGCGCTCGGTGCCATGGATTGGCGTGCGGTGCTAAGCCAAATCGCAACCTCACGGGCGCTCGACGATCTCGAAGAATCCACACTTCTGCCGCAGCGCAAGGTGCTGTACCAATTCTCGGCGCGCGGTCACGAACTCACCCAGGTCTTGCTGGGCAAGCACCTCAGCGGCGCGCGCGATGGGGTGGGTGCCTA
>DATLVV010000168.1:0-3794 GCA_035577165.1 Steroidobacteraceae bacterium
GGGCTGGTTCGCCAGGTGGGACGCACCAGCGGCAATGTTGGAAGGACCGCCGTGTTGTACGAATTGAGCCCCGAAGGCGGTCACGTGCTCGGCATCGATCTGGGAGCCCAACGATTGACGGTCGCCCTCGCCGACATTGCAGGCAGAGTCCTCGCGGAGGCCGACGAACCCACCGACAGCCGCGGCGGAGCCTGGGTGCTCGACCAGATTGCCCGGCTCTCGGACCGTCTGGCGCGTGACAATCACACCCATCCCAGCCGAATTCGCTCCATCGTGATGGCCACCCCCGGGGTGGTCAACCCCAAGAGCGGCGCCATCGAGATGGCTCCCAACATCACCGGCCTGGATCATCTCAATGTCGTGGGCCTGCTGGGGGAGAAACTCGGCAGTCCCGTCGTCCTTGAAAATGACATCAATCTCGCGCTGCTCGGGGAAATATGGCATGGCTGCGCGCACAACATTGACAACGTGGCGTTCCTCGCACTCGGCACTGGCGTTGGACTCGGACTCTATGTCAACGGCCGGCTCGTTCGCGGCGAGAACGGCGCCGCCGGTGAGATCGGCTATCTGCCGATCGGTGGCGATCCGCTGCAAGCCGAGTCCCGCCTGCAGGGCTGCCTCGAGTACCAGGTGGGCGCAGCGGGTGTCGTGCGGCGATACCGGGAGGCCGGCGGTTCCAATGTTGAGTCGGAGAGACAGGTCTTTGAGCGGGCGCAGGCGGGGGATCCGATTGCCGCGCAGGTGGTCGAGGAGACGGCGCGGCTGACGGGTCTTGCGGCCGCGACGGTCATCGCAACCGTGGATCCGCAACTGCTCGTGCTCGGCGGCTCGGTCGGAGCGCGTGCGGATTTTGCGGACAAGGTCGCGCGCGTGCTGTTGCAGCTCTCGCCGCGGCCGGTGGAGATTCGCGCCAGTACCCTCGGCCGGCGAGCAGGCGTGGTGGGCGCCTTGTCCGTCGCCTTGCGCCGTCTCCATGATGAATTCTTCGGCGTCGCGGAGCTCGCGGCCGATCTTCTTCTTCCGCCGCCCGCGCGCCGCAGCGCACGCCAATGATGCGCGACACTGCCTATTGTTTTGCGGCGGACCTCGGCGGCACGAAGCTCGCCGCAGCGATTGCCGATGCGCGTGGTTCTATCGTGGCGGAATTGACCGAGCCCACCGACCCGCGCGGCGCGGCGCACGTGGCCGAACAGATCGCCGCCTGCGCCGACAAGCTCGCGAAATCCGCCGGGATCGACGTCACGCGGGCGCGTCATGTCATGGTGGGAATTCCTGGAGCGATCGATCCTCGCACAGGCCGTGTTTCCCTGATTCCAAACATCGCGGGGTTGGAGGACTTTGATGTCCTCGGCTTCCTGCGCGGCCGCTTCGGACCCGATGTTTCGATCGAGAACGACGTGAATCTCGCGATGCTCGGCGAGCACGCCCTCGGATGCGCCGGTCGCTGCCGCAACGCGGCGTTCCTAGCGCTCGGAACAGGCGCAGGACTCGGCCTGCTCATCGATGGCAAGCTGTTTCGGGGGGCGCGGGGCTCGGCGGGGGAAATCGCGGACCTGCCCATCGGGCGGGACCCGACTTCGCAGATCCCCTCTGCCACCGGCACATTCGAGCTCGAGGTGGGCTCACTCGCCATCGTGGATCGATACCGGCGCCGGGGTGGAACCGCGGCCAGCACGGTACGTGACATTTTCAGGCTCCTCGAGCAAGGAGACGAAGTGGCGGCATCGGTCCTCGATACGACAGCGCGCTGGGTGGCCCTCGCGGTAGTGACACTGCAATCACTCCTCGATCTCGAGCTCATCGTATTCGGGGGAAGCATCGGCGTGCGTCCCGAGCTGTATGAACGGGTCCAAAAGGCCCTTCCCGCCCTCTTCTCTCGGTCCATCACCATCGCACCCAGCCAGCTTGGCGATCGCGCGGGGCTCATCGGCGCCGCGTGGGCCGCGGGGCGGGCCCTGCGTCAGAACCCTGAGCCCGCGTAGTGGCGTGCTAGGGGGCCGCCGGCGTCGCCGTTGCGGCTCGCAGCAGGCGGGCCCTCAGAGATTTGACCTGGGCTAGCGGATGGACGCGTGATCGCTGAACTTCGGCTGCGGAATAATCGGCGACGCCCGCGGGGACTCGCAGGTCGCTGAGATTTCTCATCATCCAATTGAGAAGCGCGGCAGTGTCTTCGCTGGACAGCGGCGATTGGGCCACACCGGGAACCCGGATGACGTAGTCGCGCCCCTCCGGCGTAGCCGACAAGAGTGCCAGCGACCGGCGCATGGAAGGGACCCGTCCCGGTTCACCCGATCCGTCAGCGCGGTGGCAACCCATGCATTGCAATTGGTAGTTGACGGCCGGCGTATAGGTCCCCGCGGCGTTGACCACCCCCCAACCAAAGGCAATGATCATGCCGGCGAGAGTTCGCACGCGCGGCTACTTGGCGATACCCACGATGCGCGCCGTCGAGCAATGATAGGGAATATTGGCTTTGGCGTTGCCGGAGCACCAGTTGTAGTCGTTGGATTGACCCGGCTGAAACAGCGCCGAATCGCCTTCATTGCGGTTGCAGAAACACCGGCCGCAAGAGCTCTTGCCGCAGCAATCGTTGTAGGAAATGACGTAATCCTTGCCGTCGCCGGGATTGTGGCACGTTCCGATCCAGGTAACGGACGACATATCGGTGCCCGGTGGGCAGATCGACTGCGATCCTCCGCAGCAGCCGCATAAAAATCCGTCGATGGCGCAGTGCCGCCAATACTCGCACGAGGCGGGGTCTCCCGGGTCCGCGTTGGGCGCGGTTTTCGGCACACCGCCGGCCGGCGGGACCTCGGCGCCGCGGGCCACCGGCAGCAGCGGAATCGATGTTGCCCCGAGCAGCAACGATCCCAACCCTGCGAGCACGCTGCGCCGTGAAGTACCTCGCGCCAGTGCCCGCGCGGAATTTTCCGACAATTCATCCAGCCATTTCATGGGCAACCTCATTCGGGCGTGACCATGAGGGTCGGCGTCGTGCCGACGTGCGCCACGGATCGTAATAATTTACCGCCCTCGGCGTCGTAGATATCGAGGTTCGGATCGTCGATGAAGATGCTGTAGAGCAGCGGCTGCGCATCATTCGAGAGTTGGATCGAACTTGCCAGGCTCTTGAGTGCAATCTGCTGGATGCGCTGGCGGGTCCGTATGTCGAATACCCACACGTCCTTGCCCGGATCCTTGTGCGTTTCAGTGCCGCCGCGATGCATGATGGCGTACAGCCGGGACTTGGCGCCGTTCACCGCGAGTTGCTGAACGCCGCCGGGACGCCATCCCGCCTTGCGCTCGGCCTCGGTCGTCAACCACCACGGAGCGCCCGGCACCGCCTGCTGCGGCCCTACCTCCAAGGGATATATGCGTCCGGCGAACGAGACGAAGTACCAGGTCTTGCCGATCCGAACAGCCTTTTCCGTCACCGGGTCGCCCTTCAGGTCGAATACCGGCTGCGTACGCTTTTGACGTGCGGCTCCGGTGTCGTCGAGATCGACCAGCAACAGCGAGCCGTCGCCGCACACCGAAAAGAACGAGCGCGATCCGGTGGGATAGACCAGCGCACATCCCGGCGTTTCAATCTCGCGGATGAACTTGCGAAGTTTGGTATCGACGACGGTGACGCTCTGCCCCGGATTGAAGTTATAGATTAAAAGGAAGCGATCATCGTCCGTCAGCACCGAGTTGGCCATCATCGCCAGGTTGGAGGAGCGCTTGGGCGGTATGGCAATTTCGCCGCTCGCCTCCAAGGTCGCGGCATCGTACAAGGTGACGACATCGGTGCG
>DATLVV010000169.1:0-8372 GCA_035577165.1 Steroidobacteraceae bacterium
ATCATTGCCGCGGCATCATAACCGTCCACGAAGCGATGATCGAATGAGGACGATAAATTCATAATTCGACGCACTGCGATGCTGCCTTGATGCACCACCGGGCGCTCGATGGCCTTGTTGAGTCCAATGATGGCCACCTCGGGCGCATTGATGATGGGCGTCGAAGCAATGCCGCCGAGCTTGCCGAGACTGGTCACCGTGATGGTGGAGCCCACCAATTCATCGCGCGTCGCTTTGTTGCTGCGTGCGCGCTCGGCGAGCTGCCGGATCTGAGCGGCCACCTGCCACAGCCCCAGAGATTCCGCATGGCGCACCACCGGCACTTTCAGGCCATCCGGGGTTTGCGTCGCGATGCCGACATGCACTGCGCGATGCCGCACCACGACGCCGCGCGCGGCGTCATACAGCGCATTGCATTGCGGAAACGATTCCAGAACACGTATCAATGCCATCACGACCAGCGGCAGGTAGCTCAAGGAAGCGGCATCCGTCGGCCGCGACGAATTCAAATGATGCCGCAGCGACTCGAGTTCGGTGACGTCCACCTCCTCGACATACGCGAAGTGCGGAATGTTGCGCTTGGCCTCGCTCATCCGTTCGGCGATCAGGCGGCGCAGGCCGATCACCTTGATTTCGGTTGTTTCCGAAGGGGAATCCGTGCGGGCGGTGGCGGCTCCGGCCGCCGTCACGTCGCCGCGCAGGATGCGCCCGCCGGGGCCGGAGCCCACGACCGTCGTCAGGTCGATGCCTGCCTCACGCGCCCGCCGCCGATTCGCCGGCGACGCCATCACCCGGCCTTGGCGCCCTGCGGGTGATTCGGCCGGTGCCGCTACGGCGGGCGGCGTTGTCGCGGCCGCCGCGGGTGCAACCCTTGCGGGCGCAGCCGCCGCCGGCGCAATCGTCGCGGGCCCGACCGTCGCGGGCGGCGTGGCCGGCACAGTTGCCGCCGGGCTCTCGCCCACCTCGAACACAATGAGCGGCGAACCGACCGCCACCTTGTCGCCCGGGCCACCGGTGATCGATACGACCCGGCCGCTGACCGGGGCCGGCACTTCCACGGCCGCCTTGTCGGTCATGACTTCGACAATGAGCTGGTCTTCGGTCACGGCATCGCCCGGCTTGGCATGCCAGGCAACGATTTCTGCATCGACCGTGCCTTCCCCCAAGTCCGGCATCTTGAATACGAACTCGCTCACGTCAACTCCATGACGGCTTTGAGCGCCGCCGCGACCCGTGCTTGGCCGGGAAAGTACTCCCATTCGAACGCATGTGGATAGGGAGTGTCCCAGCCCGTCACGCGCTGGATGGGCGCTTCCAAGTCCCAAAAGCACTCTTCCTGAACGATGGACAGGATTTCGGCACCGAACCCCGAGAAGCGGGTCGCCTCATGGGCCACCACGCAGCGGCCGGTCTTGCGCACCGAGCTGCAAATGGTGTCTACGTCGAGCGGCACCAGCGATCGCAAATCGATGATCTCGGCGTCCAGGTTCATCGTTGCGGCCGCAGCGGCGGCGACGAATACCATGGTGCCGTAGGTGATGATGGTGACAGCGCCGCCGGGGCGCACGATGTCGGCCTTGCCCAGCGGCACGGTGAAATAGCCTTCATCTACCTGGCCCTTGGGGTGCGCGCTCCAGGGGACGGCCGGCTTGGTCGGGTCGCCGTCGAACGGCCCGTTATAGAGCCGCTTGGGCTCGAAAAAAATCACCGGATCATCGTCCTCGATGGCGGTGATCAGGAGCCCCTTGGCGTCGTAGGGATTCGACGGCATCAGCACTTTGAGGCCGCAGACATGGGTAAAAATCCCTTCCGGACTCTGCGAATGCGTCTGACCGCCACGGATGCCGCCGCCGCAGGGCGTGCGTATGGTCACGGGCGCGTAGAACTCGCCGGCGCTGCGATAACGCAGCCGCGCCAGTTCGCTCGTGATCTGATCGAAGCCCGGATAGATGTAGTCCGCAAATTGAATCTCGGCAACCGGACGCAGGCCGTTCACGGCCATGCCGATGGCGGCCGCGACGATGCCGCCCTCGGCGATGGGCGTGTCGATGACGCGCTGCTCGCCGTACTTGCGCTGCAGTCCCTCGGTGGCGCGGAACACGCCGCCAAAATATCCGACATCCTCGCCCATCAACACCACCGATGGATCCTTCTTGAGCATGATGTCCATCGCGGAATTCAAGGCCTGAATCATGTTCATGCTGGCCATGGCGGCTACTTACGCTCCGCGCGCATCAAGGCCCGCTGTTTCTGCAGGTGTTCGGGCATCTCCTTGAATACGTCTTCGAACATCAGATCCGCATTCAGGCGCGGACCCTCGGTCATGGTGCCGAAGCTCACCGCCTCCTTCCAACTCGTCGCCACCAAGGCCTCGAGTTCTGCCGCCATTGCTTGGTGACGCTCTTCCGACCACTCGCCGAGCGCAATCAAGTGCTGCTTGAGCCGCAGGATGGGATCCCCGAGCGGCCAATGTTCCTGGTCGTTCTTGGCGCGATAGCGCGCCGGATCGTCGCTGGTGGAATGCGCGGCCGCTCGATAGGTCACGAGCTCGATCAAAGTGGGGCCGGCGCCGGTGCGCGCCCGTTCCGCTGCCCACTGTGTCACCGCATAGACCGCGAGAAAGTCGTTGCCGTCGACGCGAATGCCCGCAATTCCATACCCCGGTCCGCGCGCGGCGAACGAACGCTGCTCGCCGCCGGCGTAGCCTTGAAACGTCGAAATGGCCCATTGGTTGTTCACCACATTCAGAATGACGGGTGCTTGATACACCGAGGCAAACAACAAGGCATGATGAAAATCCGCTTCGGCGCTGCTGCCCTCGCCGAGCCAGGTGGCGGCCAGTCGATCTTCGCCCTTGATCGCCGCCGCCATCGCCCAGCCCACGGCCTGCGGAAACTGCGTGGCCAGATTGCCGGAGATGGAAAACATATTGCCAGGCCTGGAGTGGTACATCACCGGCAGCTGACGTCCCTTGCACATGTCCCGGGTGTTCGACAGGCACTGACACATGAGATCGACCAGCGAAATGCCGCGGACGATTTGCAGCCCCTGGTTGCGATAACCGGGAAACAACATGTCGCCGGGACGCAGCGCCATGCCCGACGCCACCGACACGGCTTCCTCACCCAAGGAACGAATGTAGAACGAGATCTTGCCGGCGCGCTGATTGCGCTGCATGCGATCGTCGAACAGGCGCGTGAGCAGCATGTGGCGCAATCCCACTTGCAGATCGGCGGGATCCAGATGCGGATGCCACGGGCCGACCGCGTGTCCGGCGTCGTCGAGTACGCGCACAAGATCACGCGACAACGATTCGATATCGCGGGCGCGCGCATTGATATCCGGCCGCATCACGGCGCCGGCGGGCGAGAGTTGCACGTAACTGAAATCCGGAACTTCACCGGGCCGGGCAGGCGCTCGAGGCAAATGCAGGCGCGATTGTTTGCTCATCTGCGTAATTTACGGCCTCCCGCTGGCCATGTTGCATTCATTCGCAGGGCGCCCAATAATCCGGTATATTCATTCCGAATATATCAAAGAAATGAAAAATTCATCTCAACAAGCGATCGATCGGCTGGACCTGCGTCTGCTCGATATTCTACAGAGACAAGGGGCTCTGTCGGCGGCCGAAGTCGCCGCGCAGACCCGGCTCTCCACCACCACCTGCTGGCGGCGCATCCAAGCGCTCGAGCAGAGCGGCGTCATCAAGGCCCGGGTCGCGCTGCTCGACCGCAATGCGCTCGGCCTGGATGTCACCATCTTCGCCCATGTGAAACTCGCGACCACCGGCCGCGACGCACTCGCCGAATTCGAGGCGGCCATACGCGATCGCGCCGAAGTGATGGAGTGCTACACGCTCACCGGCGAATGGGATTTTTTGTTGAAGATCGTCACCAAGAACATCAAGGCCTACGAGGCTTTCTATCTCGACTATCTATCGCGCATTCCCTGCGTGCGGTCGGTGAATTCATCGGTGGCGGTCACCGTCATCAAGGAATCGACCGCTCTGCCGCTCGGAATTTAGGAGCCTGGCGCAGTGGGCGATCTCAATGCTTGCGCAAGGTCGAGCGCAGCTGAATGCCGTCGTGTTCGGCGAACAGCTCGGCGATCCAGTCGACGAACGCGCGGATCTTGCTCGATAAATGACGGTTCTGGGGATACACGACATTAAGCGGCGCAGGCTCGGCGAACCAGTCGCCGAGCACCAGCTCCAGACTGCCCCGCTCCAGAGCCTCCTTGAGCACAAAGGCCGGAATCTGCGCAATACCCAATCCCGCTTCGGCCGCGGCCAGATAGCTGTTTTCATCATCCAGGGCGATGTGACCGCGCAGCGCCGTCTGGATGCGCTCGCCGCTCTTGGCGAACACCCAGTCGATCATCTTCCCGGTCCGCGGTGAAAAGTGATTGATGCAGCGATGCTGGCTCAAGTCCTCGGGGTGATGGGGCTGTCCATGCACGCCGAGATAGGCAGGCGACGCGCAGGTGCCGAAGTAGAGCTGTCCCACGCGGCGCGCAATCAAGGTCGAGTCCGCTAGCTCGCCGCTCCATACGGCACAGTCGATACCTTCCTCGATGAGATCTGCGCGACGTTCGCTGCTGCCGAGCTGCAATTCGATGTCCGGATAGCGGGCGAAGAAATCAGGCAACGCCGGCACCAGGACCAACCGTGCAATGAGCGTCGGTGCATCGACCCGCAGTCGACCGCTGGGTGCGGCGTGGTGATGCGCCAGCGACTCTTCCGTCTCGCGGATCTGCGCCAGTATGGCGACGCAGCGCGGATAGTAGGCAGCGCCGTCGGTGGTCACGCTGACGCTGCGGGTCGTGCGGTTCAGCAACTTCACGCCGAGTGAGGCCTCGAGTTGCTGGATCAGCGTGGTTGCCGTGGCCTTCGGTATTTGCAGGCTATCGGCGGCGCGGGTCATGGTGCCGGTCTCAACCACGCGCACGAAGACCTGCATCGCCTGGAGTTTATTCATGAATTATTCGTATTTCTGAATAGTCAATTCAGTTATAGGCCATTTACCACCCTAATCATGAACAATACTCTAGGTTTGTCGGATCACCAAGGAAACCTTATGAGCAGCAAGATCAAACACGTCACCGATACCACGTTCAACAGCGAGGTCCTCGAATCGCAAATTCCAGTGCTGGTCGACTACTGGGCTGAGTGGTGCGGTCCGTGCAAGATGATAGGACCGATTCTGGATGAGTCGGCGGAGAGCTATGCCGATCGCCTGAGTATCGCCAAGGTCAACGTCGACGAAAACCAATCCGTGCCCTCGCGCTATCACGTGCGCGGGATCCCAACCCTCATGCTGTTCAAAAATGGCGCGGTGGTGGCCACCAAAGTCGGTGCCGTGTCGAAATCGCAGCTGGCCGCGTTCATCGACGCCAACCTATAGCCGGAGAGCCTTACGCTAAGGCAGCAGCACGCTGGCGCCGATGGTTCGCCTTCCCTCGAGGTCGCGGTGCGCGGCGGCGGCATCGCGCAGTGCCACCCGTTGTCCCACGTGGGCCTTGATTTGGCCGGAAGCCAGCTTGCCGAACAAATCATTGGCCCGGGACGCCAACTCCTCGCGGCTCTTGATGTAGTCGAACAGCATCGGCCGCGTGGCATGGAGCGAGCCCCCGGACGCGAGGTCGGAGAGCTTGAAATCCGTGATCATTCCGGACGACTGACCGAAATGCACGAAGCTGCCGCGCAGGCGCAAACACTTGAGCGAGCCGCGCCATGTATCCTTGCCCACCGAGTCGTAGACCACATCGCAACCCTTCGCGCCGGTAATCTGCTTGACGCGCGCCACGAAATCCTCGGCGCGGTAGTCGATGACATGGGTATAGCCATTGGCCTTGGCGATGGCGACCTTCTCCGGCGAACCGGCGGTGCCGATCGATGTGGCTCCCAGGACTTTCAGCCACTGCCCCAGAAGCAGTCCCACGCCGCCCGCCGCCGCGTGCACCAGCACCGTGTCGCCCGCCTTGACCGGAAAACATGAGGTCAGCAGAAATTGCGCCGTCAAGCCCTTGAGCATAACCGACGCCGCGACGTCGAATGCGATGGCATCCGGAAGCTTGACCAGCCGTTCTGCGGCAACCACCCGCTGGGTGCGATACGCGCCCAACGGCAGCGTGTAGGCCACGCGGTCTCCCACGGCAAGATCGGTGACCGCCTCGCCGACCTGTGCAATCACCCCGGCAGCCTCGGCGCCGGGAATCAGCGGAGTCGACGGCCAGGGGTACAAGCCGCTGCGAAAATACGTGTCGATGAAGTTGACGCCGATTGCGCGCTGCTCGATCCGCACTTCACCGCGGCCCGGAACGCCCGTGTCGAGCGCCGTCCATTCCAGTGCTTCAGGGCCGCCCGCCGCGCGCACCACCACCCCCATGTCGGTCATTTTTTCCGCCATAACTACCTCAGCCGCGTTGCAACGAATCGCCGGATGCGCACCGCGGCCTCGCGCAGCAGCGCCTGATCGGCGGCGAAGCAGACCCGCACGAAACCGCTGGTCTCCCGGCCGAACGCTCCGCCGTCGAGCACCGACACGCGTTCGGTCTTGTACAGCTCACACATGAAATCGTAGCCCGACAGGCCGGTGTCGCGCACGTCGAGCAGCAGGAACATGCCGGCATCGGGCACGAAACACTTGATTTGCGGGATGCCCTCGAGTGCGGCCAGCAGAACATCGCGCCGCACGGCGCAGTATTCGCGAATCCGGGATTCTGCCTCCTCGGCGACGCTCAACGCGGTCACGGCGGCTTCCTGCACGAAACCCGGAAGACCGAACAGCATGCACTGCGCCATGGCTTCGGCATGCAGCACGAGTTGGGCCGGACCCACCATCCAGCCGGCACGCCAGCCGGGCATGGCATGCGACTTCGACAGGCTGCTGATGGTGACCGTTTGTTCGGGCAACTCGGCCGCAAGACTCGGCACGCGGCCGCCGGGGGCAAGTCCTGCGTACACTTCGTCCGCCACCACCCACAGCGAATGCCGGCGCGCGAGACCGCCGACAAACTTCAAGTCCGCCTGGCTCAGGATCACGCCACTGGGATTATTGGGCGTGGCAAAAAACAACGCACGCGTTCTAGGCGTGATGGCGGCCTCGAGCGCCGCCAGGTCGATGCGAAACCCATTTGCCGCCGGCGCGGCCACCCGCACCATGCGTGCTCCCGATACCTCGAGCGTCGCCGGATAGCTGGGATACAAGGGCTCCATCGCGATCACTTCGTCGCCGGGTCCCGCGATGCACATCGAGGTCACGAACAGGGCGTTCTGCGCGCCGGCGAGAAAAATGACATTGGACGCCTCGACCGGCTGGCCGGTGCGCCGTCGATGCGAGGCCGCGATGGCCTCACGCAAGTGTTGCCGGCCCGTGGCCGGCGTGTAGTGCGTGTCGCCGGCGCGCAATCTCTCGATGGCCCGCTCCAAGATCGGCGCCGGCGTTTCGAGGTCGGGATCGCCGACGCTCAATAGAATGACGTCCTCACCGCGCTCCAGAGCGAGGCGCGCCGCGTAATGAATCAACCACGCATCCGCGCCCTCGCCCGCGATTCGTTTGACCAAAGGGGAATATTGCATCTTTTCTCTTGCCTACCTGATGGCGGTGCGCAATCCTAGCGCGCTTTATGAACTAGCGTTCAATTTCGAAAAGGATCCCATGTCCCGCAACGTCGGCGCTTATCTCGCGGAGCTATTGGCTGCCAACGATATCGACACCGTGTTCGGCATTCCCGGCGTGCACAACTTGGAACTGTATCGCGGCCTGGCTGCGACGCAAATCCGCCACGTGCTGGTGCGGCACGAACAAGGCGCCGGTTTTGCTGCGGATGGATTCGCGCGCTTGAGCGGCCGCCCGGCGGCCGCCTTCGTGATCTCGGGGCCGGGCCTCACCAACATCATGACCGCCGTGGCGCAGGCGTATTCCGACTCGGTGCCGCTGTTGGTGATCGCAAGCGCGCCGGTGCGCGCTTCGTTCACCAAGCAATGGGGCGTGCTGCACGAACTCTACGACCAGGCCGCGCTCGCGGCGGGCGTGTTCGGCATCGCGCGCAGTGCCGGCAGCGCGGCGGACGTGCGCGATCACCTGCGGCTGTGCCTCGACTCGCTGCGCACGGGCCGGCCGCGTCCGGCGTATCTGGAAATTCCGCTCGACCTGCTGGCCGAGCCGACCGACCTTAAGGGGCAGCGTTTCGCGCATGCAGCGCTTTTGCCGCAGGCGGACTTAGGCGTAATCGACGCCGCCGTGCGTTTGCTCGAGGGTGCCGCGCGTCCTCTCATCGTTGCCGGCGGCGGCGCACGCCGCGCCGGCGCGCAGTTGCGCCGCCTGGTTGAATGGCTGGATTGCCCGCTGGTCACGACGGCGGCGGGCAAG
>DATLVV010000170.1:0-2373 GCA_035577165.1 Steroidobacteraceae bacterium
GTCTCCAACCAAACAAGATACCGGACAGTGTGGTGCGGGTGATGCGACATAAGGCGCGCGGACCCGAGATCGCCGCGCCGGCCGTGTTCCCCGTTGCGCTCGTAGCCGAGATCATCACCGCGTTCTCCGACCCGGGCCACACGGTTTACGAGCCGTTCACCGGCAGCGGCACGCAGATCATCGCGGCGGAACAGAACAACCGGACGTGTCTCGGGATGGAGGTCGCGCCTGCCTATGTGGACGTTTCCATCCGCCGCTGGCAGCAGTTCACCGGCCAGCCCGCCACCCTCGACGGCCGCAGCTTCGACGCCATCGCCACGGAGCGCGCATCGCAGTAGCCTGTCGCGATGGCAGACCCGCTCGCCGTCGCGCTGAAAATCGACCGCATTGCCGGCGATCTGATCGACACCGCGCTTCGCCGAATGGAGGCGGAAGGCTGGAAACCGGAGTTTCAGGCCATCATGCTGCGAGCGATTGCCAACAAGGCTGCGCGATGTGCCGAATTGGCTGACGCCACGGAGCGCGCATGACCGCCCTCATAGCGGATACCGCGATGATGTGGACGTGCCGCTGCGGCGTGCGCGTGTGGCACCACTACGAGTTCTGCGCCGCCTGCGGAGAGGAGCGACCCCCGCCCGCGCCGCCCGCCGACCCCTCGACCGCGCCGCAACCCGAGATGCCGGGTTTCAGCTAGGCGGCCGGGTCAGTTAGGACTGCGGGGTTATGGAACCCTTGGAGCTCCATTGTTGGTGGCTTGACCATGATGGTCTGCCACTTACCACGAATCAGCCTTTCCTCGGTCTGACCGCCACAATGCCGGCACGCGTCGTTGTTCCAGCGTGCGCGCCGCGTCCGCATCGTGCGAGGCCCAGTGTTCCACCCGCACAGATCACACGTCCGCGTCACGATCATCGGAGCCTCCATGCCGCTCGATTCAACTGCCCGCGCCACAACCTGAGATGCCGGGTTACGGCTAGAGCCATATCTCCTCGATTTCCGGCGCATCGCAGCGATCTCGCGCCAGACACTCACTTCCCGGCGGCAACATCTCGCGCAGTTCCGCCAGGGTGTTGTGCGTCATCACGAATCTGGTCGGCTTGGCGTACGGCAGTGTCACGTGCATCCGCGCAACCCATAGGCCGGGATATTCTCGCGTCGTCGGACGGTAGATGACCCACATCGGCATCCGCGCGCGGAGCCGTCCATGGAGTTTCCTGAGATAGCCGGCGACCGGCACAACCACGATTGGATGGCCATCTGCCCTGGTCAACATTAGGAGCCTCCATGCCGCTCGACAACACCGCCCGCCCCGCCACCAAGCCCGACGCCGCGCTGCGCTACCACGCGGCGCGCGAGCTGGCGTCCGCTGCGGAGAAGGAGAAGGAAGCCGCCACGAAAGCCGCGGTCAAGTCGGGCGTGCTGTTCGACCACCGCGCCGAGCCGGAGCCGCCTGGCACCACCAGGCAGATCTACGACGACGGCGTGGTGCGGATCATGCTGCGCGTGGTCGAGCCGATCGAGAAGCTGGACGGCGAGGCGTTCAGCGCGGCGTTGCTGGCGGCGCTGCCCAAGCAGGCGGCGGTCATCAAGCGGCTGCTCGCGAAGGCCACCGTGAAGCTTCCGCCGGCTCACACGTTCACGTCGAGTCTGGTCGGATGAGGTTGGAGCGCGCGCCGGCTTTTTAACGTTGGCCCTTGCGGGTGCGTATCCGGCCCCGATCGTGGGGAGTGGGTTTCTAGTCCACAGCGCGCCCCGCCCACTATGACCCTATGTGTGAAAGCGTGAAACCATGGCCTTGATCGTCGTCCTCATCATCGTGGTCATACTTTTCGGCGGCGGGGGTGGGTACTACCTCCACGGCGCGTACGGCCCCGGGTATGGCTACGGCGGCGGGCTCGGGATCATCCTGCTGGTGGTGGTGCTGTTCCTCGTTTTTCGAGGTTCGTTCTGACCACCAAGCGCAAACGGACGGACAAACTGAACCCGCCATTCGACCCCAGCCCCGCGCAGCGCCAGTGGGTGAAGATCGCCGCCGCGGGCGCCATGTCGCAGGACGCGATGGCGAAGAACCTCGGCATCAACCGGCGCACGCTGGCGAAGGCGTTCCGCGAGGAATTGGATAGCGCGCTCGCCGATCTGACGGTGCGGGTTCACGCCAACTTTCTGAAGATCGCGACCGGCGACAGCAAATCCGCCGCATGGGCTGCCGAGCGTTGGCTGCGGATGCGCGCGCCGCAGCAGTGGCGCGATCAGCCGACCGAGATCACGGGGGCCGACGGCGGGCCGCTTGTGGTGACAAGCTACGTGGTGCGCGCGCCGAAACCTACTGAGAGTGCAGCCGAGTGGCTTCAGACCTACGCGCCCAAACCCGAG
>DATLVV010000171.1:0-5513 GCA_035577165.1 Steroidobacteraceae bacterium
CCTACCAGGGTGGCCGCTGGAATCCGAGCGAAATCAAACCCGTGGCGCCGATTGAACTGAGCCCGGCGGCGCATGTGCTGCACTACGCGAGCACCTGCTTCGAGGGGTTCAAGGCGTTTCGCCGCGCCGATGGAACCATTCACATCTTTCGCATGGATCGGCATATTCAACGCATACGGCAAAGCGCCAGGGCATTGGTGCTGCCCGAACCGGATGCGGAACAGCTCGCCGACATGGTGCGCGCCGTGATCAACCGTTGTCGCGACGCGGTACCGGAAGCCCCGGGCGCACTGTACCTGCGACCCATCCTTTTCGGCACGACCGCGAACAACGGCGCGGCGGCCACGCCCACTGCGGATGCCTTGTTGATGGTGCTGGCGAGCCCGGTGTGGGACTATTTTTCCGGCGGCATGAAGCCGCTGCGCATCCTGGTCGACGATGAAAACACGCGATCGGCCGCGCAGATGGGCATGGTCAAGACGGGCGGAAATTATGCCGCGGCCCTGGGCCCCACTTTAAGCGCGCGCGCGAAATACCAAGTCGATCAGGTTCTATTCTGTCCCGGCGGCCAGGTGCAGGAGACGGGCGCGGCCAACTTCGTGTTGATCCGCGACGGCGAGCTGCTGACCCGCAGCCTCGATACCACGTTCCTGCACGGGGTCACGCGCGATTCCCTGCTGACGATGGCGCGCGACGCGGGCTACAAGGTGTCGGAGCGCCCGTTCACGGTGGGCGAGATGCTCGACTGGGTGAAAACGGGCGAAGCGGCGCTATCGGGCACTGCCGCGGTGTTGGCCGGAGTGGGGACGTTGATCTATCGCGGTACCGAGCATCGTGTGGGCAGCGGCGAGGTCGGACCCCTCACGCGCAGCCTGCGCACGCAGCTGGTGACGATTCAGCAGGGTGATGCGGCGGACCGCCATGGGTGGCTGCAGCGCCTTTGAGGTCGCGGATCTGAGGCTGGCGAGGGATGCTCAGTATTCCTCGCGCTCCTCTTCGCCATCGTCGAGATCGTCGTCGTCATCCTCGTCGTCTTCGTCCTCGTCCCAGTCTTCATCGTCGTCGTCTTCTTCCGCGTCCTTTTCCGCTCGGGACCCCGACCAGCCCTCGGGCTCCTCGGTGAGTTCCAAGTCGAGCTCGGCCCAGCCATCGACGTCGAATTCTTCGATATCGCCGTCGAGATGCTGAATCTCGACGATTTCCCGGTCCTCATCCACCTTGAGCACCTGGAACGTTTCCTCGTTTTCCAGATCCTCATACCACTGCCCGACGGTTGGTTCGTACTCTCTACCCACGGTTCAGTCCTTGTTTGAGCCGCAGCGCTGACGGCCAAGTGAATATTAGGGGAGGCTGCTTGCTCAAGTAAATGGCAATATTGAGATCCCATGACCATCACCGACCGTAAACTCACCGCCCGCCGTTTGACTGACGCCAAGCGCATCGTCGTCAAAGTCGGGTCCGCATTGCTGGTGGATGCCGACAAAGCCCGCCTGAATCGTGCCTGGCTCGAGACCTTTACGGCGGATATCGCCTCCATTAGGAAGCGCGGCCAGGAAGTCATTGTGGTGTCCTCGGGCGCCATTGCGCTCGGGCGGCGCCACCTCGGATTGGACGAGGGGAAGCTCAGACTCGAGGAAAGTCAGGCAGCGGCCGCTGTAGGACAGATCCGCCTGGCGCACGCCTACAAGGAATTGCTGGATGCGCACGAAATCACCGTCGCGCAGATCTTGTTGACCCTGGGCGACACCGAACAGCGCCGCCGCTATCTGAATGCACGCGGCACCTTGAATACTTTGTTGGCGCTGGGCGCGGTGCCGGTGATCAACGAGAACGACACCGTGGCAACGGCCGAGATCCGCTACGGCGACAATGACAGGCTGGCCGCGCGGGTGGCGCAGATGGTGGGTGCCGACTGCCTGGTGCTGCTGTCCGACATCGATGGTTTGTACACCGCCAATCCCACCGAGGATCCTGACGCAGAATTCATTGCCCGCGTGCTCGAGATCACGCCGGCCATCGAGGCCATGGCGGGCGGGGCGGGGACCAACATGGGATCGGGCGGCATGCAGACGAAAATCGCCGCCGCGAAAATCGCGATGGGCGCCGGGTGTCATTTGTGCATCGCCAAAGGGGCGACTCCGCATCCATTACAACGCATCGAGGAGGGCGCGCGCTGCACCTGGTTCGTTCCGTCTTCGACACCGGTGGCGACCCGCAAGCAGTGGATTGCCGGCACCTTGCGCCCCGCCGGCGCGATCGTCGTCGACGATGGCGCCGTGCGTGCGCTGATGAGCGGCAAAAGCTTGCTGCCGGCGGGGGTCACGCGTGCGGTAGGACGATTTGATCGCGGCGATACCGTGAGCATCATCGGGCCCGACGGCTCGGAAGTCGCACGCGGCATCTGCGCATATTCGGACGGAGATGCGGCGCGCATCATCGGCCGCAAGTCCGCCGATATCGAGGCCGTGCTCGGATTTCGCGGCCGCGATGAAATCGTTCACCGGGATGACCTGGTCGTGATCAAAGCCCACGTGACCGGCTCTCTATGACGGGGTCATCGGTGGCGAATCTGATGCAAGGCATCGGCCTGCAGGCGCGCGCTGCGGCTTCGATCCTGGCGCTGGCGACCACCCTGCAGAAGAATCGCGCTCTGCTCGCGGCGGCGTCGGCACTCCGAGCCCATCTTCCGAAGATATTGGCGGCCAATGCAATCGACATGCGCGACGCCACCGAGCGCGGTACCGCCGGCGCGCTGCTCGATCGCCTGTTGCTCGACGATCAACGTATCGAAGCGATGGCCCGGGGTCTCGAGGACATCGAGCGGCTCGCCGATCCCATCGGCCGGCGGCTGACGCACTGGTCGCGGCCGAACGGGCTCACGATCGAGCGAGTGTGCGTGCCTCTTGGGGTGATCGGCATCATCTACGAGAGCCGCCCCAACGTGACCGCGGACGCCGGCGGACTGTGCTTGAAGTCGAGCAATGCCGTGATTCTGCGCGGCGGATCGGAGAGCGCCCGCTCGAGCGCGTCGATCCAAGCGTGCCTCGAGGAAGGGCTGGCAGCCGCGGGGCTGCCGCGGACTTGCATTCAATTGGTGCCCACCACCGATCGAGCCGCCGTCGGCCAGATGCTGGCCGAGATGACCGACAGTATCGATGTCATCGTGCCGCGCGGCGGCAAGAGTCTGATCGCGCGAGTACGCCGGGAAGCGAGGGTGCCGGTCATCGGCCATCTCGAAGGCGTATGTCATGTGTATGTCGATCGCGGTGCGAATCTTGCCATGGCGACACGCATCGTGCTGAACGCCAAAATGCGCCGCACCGGCATTTGCGGGTCGGCAGAAACCTTGCTGGTGGATCGAGCGTGCGCCGCGACGCACCTCAAGCCGTTGATCAAATCCTTGCTGGATGCCGGCTGCGAGGTGCGGGGCGATGAGGCGAGCGCCCAGACTGACGCGCGCGTCAAACCGGCGACCGAGCAGGATTGGTACACGGAGTATCTCGACGCCATCATCGCAGTGCGCGTGGTGGAGGACGTCGACGCGGCGATCGCGCATATTGCGCAGTACGGATCGCAGCATACCGACTGCATCGTGACGGAAGACGGCGCGGCGGCCGAGCGATTCCTGGCGCAGGTGGACAGCGCCATCGTGCTGCATAACGCCTCCACTCAATTCGCCGACGGCGGAGAATTCGGCATGGGCGCGGAAATCGGCATCAGCACCGACAAATTCCATGCCCGCGGACCCGTGGGGGTCGAGCAGTTGACCAGCTACAAATACGTCGTGCGGGGGAGCGGGCAGATTCGCGCCTAGACGGCGCTCACTCGCGATGCGAATCGTGCAATGCAGCGATGGCTTGGAGCCAGTCGCGCACCGCCGCGGCGTCGGCGAGACTGAATTGCGCACGCACGCGCGTACCCACGGCGATGGACATGCCCCCCGCATCCTCGACCATTCGAAAACCGTCCTGGTCCGTGAGATCGTCGCCGACGAACACCGGCTTTCGGCCGGAGAACGGCGGCTCCTTCAAGAAGGCCTTGATGGCTGTGGCTTTGGAGAATCCACTCGGCTTGATCTCGAACACCTTGCTGCCTTCCTGGATGTGATAATTGCTGCCCAAGGGTTGGGCAATCTCGGCCAGCCGGTCGCGGACCAGCGATTCGAGCTGCGGCACCATGCGAAAATGCACGGCAATCGTTCGTCCCTTGTCCTCGATGAATAGTCCGGGATTCGCTTGCGCCAGTGCTTGGAGCGCCGCTCGGGCCGGGTCTAATTGCGTGTCGATGAAACTCGCGCCGTGCAGGGCACCCGATGCCTTGCGCCGCTCGACGCCGTGCAGTCCCGCGGCCGGCAGGCGCAGCGGAGCGAATAGCGCGTCGAGGTAGTGAATGCTGCGGCCGCTCACCAGCGCCAGCGCGCCCCCCAGTCGCTCCGCGACCGACCGCAGCAAGTTCTTGAGCGGCGAGTCGGCGAAAGTCTCGAGGGGCGAATCGGTGAGTTCGATCAGTGTTCCATCCACGTCCAGGAACAGGCACCAATCGAGCGAAGGCGGCGGCAGCATGGACATCGATGTAGCGTACAGCAACGGCGCCATGCGCGGCTCGCCCACGCCGCGGCGGGGTGTAATATTTACACGCGCTGCGCGATGAAATGTGAGACTGCCAGGGGGAATTTCTGTATTTTGTGAGCGATGTTTCGTTCGACCATCTTGCGGTTCGTGCTACCGGTGGCGTTCGCCTCATGCGTCGTGGCGTATTTCGGACTGCCCTATATCGAACGGCTGCTGGCGGAATGGTTTCGCTCCGACGTCGAATTGCGCGCCCAGCTGGTGATGCATTCGATGGAAGAGCCGATCACGGAGCTCGTGGAAAAGGGCAGTGAGTCGCGCCTGCGCACCTATCTGGCGAAAATAACCACCGACGAACGCTTGCTCGCGGTGTTGGTGTGCCACTCTGACGGGTCGGCGATATTCAAGACCGAGCGCGCACCGTCGGCCATCACCTGCGAGGCGGCCGGCAAGAACGGCGCAGCGACCCGCATCATCCAGCTGCCGTCCGGTTCGGTGCAGGTATCGCGCTTCGATTTCGATGCCGCCACCCCCGTGCCGTTTCGCGTGCTGATGCTGCACGACCTGAGCTTTGTCGACCGCCGCCAGAGGACGGCGCGCGACTTCGTGCTGGTTTTCGTCGGCATCTCGGTGCTGCTGCTGGCTCTGTTGATCGTGCTGGTGGCCTGGCTGCAATTGCGCCGCTGGGTCGAGGTGCTGATCGGCGACATTCGCGGCAAGCGCTATTTGGACGACGCCAAGTCGCCGCGCTCGTCCATGCCCATCCTCTCGCAGGTACGGCAGGTCCTGGCGGAGGCCGAGGAAAAACAGCGGCTCGAGATCGATTTTCGCGAAAATTGGACGCCGCAGGCGCTGCGGCAAGTGGTGCGCGATCATCTGCGCTCCGCCCAGGTGATCATCGTGTCGAATCGCGAGCCCTACATTCACAATTTCAACGCGGATCAC
>DATLVV010000172.1:0-2451 GCA_035577165.1 Steroidobacteraceae bacterium
CGACCGTGGCATTGTCGACCAGAATGCCGATCGCCAAGGCGAAGCCGCCGAGAGTCATGGTGTTGAGGGTTTGTCCGGTCACATCGATGAACAGCACCGCGGTGATGATCGATAGCGGGATGGCCGCCAGGATGATCAGGGACAGGCGCACATTGCCGAGAAACAGAATGATGACGAGCGCAGTCAGGGCGGCGGCCATGCAGGCGCTCAGCAATACACTGTTGAGCGCGGCCTTGACGAACACCGATTGATCGAACAGCGCCTTGACCTGGACGCCCGCAGGCAGCACCTTTTGGATGTCCTTGAGCGCCTCGCGCACGCCGTTGATCACCGCGAGCGTCGACACGCCGCCGGTCTTGCGGATCACCATCAGCGCGCCGGGCGTGCCGTTGACCGAGACCGAGTTGGTCTGTACTTGGAATCCATCGTGTACGTGCGCAACATCGCGCATGAACACGGTGCGTCCATCCATCTGCTTGATGGGAAATGCATTGACGGTGTCGATGACGTCCGGCGAGTTGTTCATCGTCAGCGCATAGTCCTTGTCGCCGATCTTCACGTCGCCCGCGGGCAGAATGACGTTCTGGCGCTGCAGCGCCGCGCTCACGTCCGCGGCGGAGAGTCCGCGCGCCTGCAGCGCCTGCAGATCCAGATCCGCCATGATCACGCGCGGCTTGCCGCCGTAGGGATACGGGACCTCGGCGCCGTGAACCACGGCGAGGGCCGGACGGATGATGTTCTGGCCCAGGTCGTTGAGCTTGGTATCGGGCAGGGACTTGCTCGACAGGCTGAGCTGAATGATCGGCACATCGGTCGCGCCGTAACGCAGCACCAGCGGCGGGGTGATGTTGGGCGGCATGTACTTGAGGACGACCAAGGCGCTGCTCGCGAGCTGCGAAACGGCGCGGGTGACGTCGGCGCCCTCGTGCAGGTAGATTTTCTCGACGCCGACCCCCTGATAGCTCACCGCCTCGATGCGTGAAATATCGTCGACCAACGATGCCAGTTGCCGCTGATGCAGCGTCAGGATGCGGTTCTGCATGTCCTGGGCGCTCATGCCGTTGTAGGTCCACACGACCGCAACCACCGGGATGTCGATTTCCGGAAAGATGTCGACGGGCATGCGCAGTGCCGCTCCGATCCCCATCAACGAGATCAGGATCAGCATCGCAACGACGGTGTAGGGCCGCTTCAGCGCAACTTCGACGGCGGACATGCTGGGTTCCCTTGTGGTCTCGCACGGCGCTCACTCGGCGCGCCGCTGCTTCCTCGAGAGAATGGCAAGTTCGATGCGCGTGTTGGCGTGCAGCTTTTCCATGATCCGGCTGACATAGTTCTTGATGGTGCCTTCGGCAAGAAATATCGTCTGCGCGATCTGCCGATTGCTCATGCCCTCGGCGATGAGCTCGAGAATCTTCTGCTCTTTGTCGGTCAATGACTCGGCGACGAACACGGGGCCCGAAGGCGCGGCGGTCGAACCCGGCGGACGGAGCGCGGGTGCATCGCTGGCGAGACGCCGAAACTGATCCATCACCTTGCGGGCAATCTGCGGCGTGAGGCGCGATTCGCCGCGCTTGAGAGCACGGATCGTCTCGAGCAACTCCGCTTCCGCGGCGTCCTTGAGCAGGTAGGCATGTGCCCCTGCCCTGACCGCCTCGAACACGGTCTCATCGTCATCCAGGGTGGTCAGCACCAGAATTTGCGTCGCGGGCTGCGCGCGCGTGATTTCGCGGGTGGCAGCCACCCCGCCCTTCAACGGCATGTGCAGGTCCATCAACATCACATCCGGATGCAGCAGCTGCGCGAGTTCCACGGCTTGCACGCCGTTCGATGCCTGGCCGACGACCTCCATGTCGGCTTCCATGGACAAGAGCAGCGCCACCCCACGGCGCACCAGCGCTTGATCCTCGGCAATGACGACGCGAATCACCTCCATGCCGCCAGTGTGCGGTCCGTGCAGGCGGGTTTGGAAGTGACTTTCGTCACCTGTTAACGTGGCGGCATGGCCGACTCCGTTTCTACCCGCGAACCGGGATCCCGGCGCTTCGATCTCAACCCGGCGCACAGCCTGGCGGCGGGCGCCATGTGGCTGATCATCGCGCTCGCGGTCACCTTCTCCACCGCCGCTGCCGTCTGGGTCGGCAGGATCGCGCGCAAGGACGTCATTGAGCAGCACGTGCGGCGGCTTTCGCTGGAAACCGACCAGCTCAGCTCCGATCTGGGTCAGGCGCTCGCATCGCGGCTCGGCGCGGTTCGCGCCGCCCGTTTCAAGCTCGGCGACATTGCGGCGGCGAACCAACGACGCAGTCTCAGCGATGTCTTCGACGAATTGCTGTCGGTCTACCCCGAACTCGATTGGGTCGCGGTCGCGGATTCGAACGGCTTCATTGTGCGCTCCGCCCGTGCGCTGCCGGCGGGAACGAGCGTTGCTTCGCGCGACTGGTTCACGGC
>DATLVV010000173.1:0-2422 GCA_035577165.1 Steroidobacteraceae bacterium
TTGCGGTCGGTTTCACCGAGATCTCCAGGATCTTGGACGGTCGATTTAAAACGGTTCCGATCATCCAGCACGGGCAGACCATCATGGCCGAGAGCTGGGACATCGCCGAATATCTGGACCAGGCATTCCCCGGCGCGCCCCTGTTTTCGAGCTCCGCGGAACTCGCCATGGTGCGGCTGACCGACGCTTGGTTCACGTCGGAGATATTGCGCAAGATGTTCGGCGTGTATGTGTTGGACGTCCACAACGCGGCCCGACCCGAAGATCGCGATTACTTTCGCCGGACCCGCGAAGCGCGGCTGAAAGGCGCAACGCTGGAGGAATTCACGGTGGATCGGGCCTCGCGCCTGCCCGCGCTGCGCGATGCATTGACGCCGCTTCGCGCGTATCTCGCTCGCTACCCATTTCTCGGCGGCAGCACTCCGAATTACGCCGACTACATCGCGCTCGGATCTTTTCTATGGGCGGGGAGCGTCGCCACCCTGCCGCTGCTCGCGCATGACGACACTCTTCGCGCCTGGATCGACCGAGGGTTCGATCTTTACGGCGGACTCGCACGGGATCCGCGCATGAAAGCCCTGTTCGAGTAACCAGGCTGCCCGTTGCCCGCGGCTCCAACGAGGTTGCGCCCGCGGCTCCATCGAGGCTATTTTCCATATTCACTCTGCGTTTTAGAGTACTTGACGCGGCACAGTATGCTCACTTAAGCTGAAATAATGACCAGACCGGACGCTGCAATTCCCGTTCGATCCGAGGCTCCGGCAGCCATTGAGAGCCGCGCCCTCGGCACCCTGGCCTACATCCGCGCGTCCATCGAGTCGTCGAGCTCGATGGACGTTCCCGGGATGGCTGGCATCGTCATGGGCGTCATCGGCATTCTCGCCGCGGTCGTGGTGTCGCTGCCCCGATTCGCGCCCCATTGGCTGTCGATTTGGCTGGTCGCCGCCGCCGTCGCCCTGCTTTTCGGGGGAGCCCTGGTGGCGCGCCAGATTGCGCAGCGCGGCCGCGGGCGCTACCTGGGACCGGCCCGAAAGTTTTTGTTGTGCGTTTGTCCCGCGTTGCTTGCGGGCGCCGTGCTCACCTGGGTTTTGGTGACGGTGAACATGGCCGACATCGTTCCCGGCATGTGGCTGCTGCTTTACGGCTGCGCGGTGCTGTCCGCAAGCACGGTGATCAGCGCGGCGGTCGCGCGATTCGTCTGCGTCATGGGTGCGGTGTTCGTCGTTCTCGGAATATTGACGTTCGTGCTGCCGGCAACGGCCCATATCGCGATGCTGGGGCTGGGCTTTGGCGTCCTGCACATCGTCTTCGGCATTCTGATCGGGCGCCTGGCTCATGGCGATTAAGTCCGGCGCCATGAAGCACAGCGAAGCCGCGCCCAGCTCGGGCAAGCCGCCCTCGAAGCCCCTGGCAGCGCCTCGTGCCTCGCATGCAACCGAAGAGGCCGGATTCGACCGCCTTATATACGAACGGGTGCGCCTGGGAATCATGAGCGCTCTTGCCATGAACGAGCATTTGACCTTCAACGAACTGAAGTCTCTCTTCGACGTGAGCGACGGCAATCTGAGTGCGCACGCGCGCAAGCTCGAAGAAGCGGGCTACGTCGTGTGTACCAAGTCCTTCGAGGCGCGGAGACCGAAATCCGAATACCGCATCACCCAGGTTGGCAAGAAAGCCTTGCTGCGCTACCTCGAGCACATCGAAGCGGTCATCAAAGCAACGCGGCGCGGCTGAACCCATGCACGTAGCCATAATCATGGACGGAAATGGCCGCTGGGCCACGCAGCGTGGGCTGCCGCGGACTGCCGGCCACGTTGAGGGCGCGAAAGCGGTGCGCGCAACCGTGGAATCGGCGGCGCGGGCGGACATCAAGGTACTGACGCTTTATGCCTTTTCCTCCGCCAATTGGGCGCGGCCCGCGGCCGAGACCACGGCGCTGATGCACTTGTTCGGCCAGTACCTGTTTACCGAAACCCGGCGCTGCCTGGAGCAATCCATCCGGATCAACGTGATCGGCCGCCGCGACCGGCTCAGTGAAAACCTGCTGCGATCCATCGAGCAAAGCGAACGTTTGAGCGCCGCGGGCGAACGCATGCTGCTGCGGATAGCGGTCGACTACTCGTCGCAGTACAGCGTGGTGGAAGCGGCGCGGCGCGCCGGCCCCGCTGCAGATCTGACGCCTGAGGACTTCCACCGCCTGCTGCATGAAGTTGATCATTGCGCATATCCCGTCGGCGAGGTCGATTTGCTGATCCGCACCGGAAACGAGCGGCGCCTCAGTGATTTTTTGCTGTGGGAATCCGCTTTCGCGGAGCTGCATTTCAGCGATTGCCTGTGGCCGGACTTCGATGAACAGCGTTTTCGCAGCGCGCTCGAGGACTACAATAGTCGACAGCGGCGATTCGGCAGAGTGAGCGCGCAG
>DATLVV010000174.1:0-18961 GCA_035577165.1 Steroidobacteraceae bacterium
CTTTGGTGCTGGCGCGCTACCCCGCGGCCCGAACCGGCTTGACCAATGCGGTGCGCGTGGATCTGGATCCGCGCAGCTGAAGCTTGGACTGCTAGACTGACCCGCGGCGGTATTGACTGGAGAGGTTAAGCGTGGGCGAAAAGATTGCCTTCATCGGCGTGGGTCGCATGGGCTCAGGTATGGCGGCACGGCTCATCGCGGCCGGCCACGAACTCACGATTTACGATCCGGTGGCTTCCGCCACGGCGCCGCTGGCAGCGCTCGGCGCGAAAGTAGCGGGCTCCGTGGCAGACGCCGCGTCCTCGAGCACCGTGGCCATGGCCAGTGTACCTGGCCCCGCCGATGCGCGGGAGACCGCGCGGCTGATCGCCGACTCACCGGCGCTCGAGATATTTGTCGACCTGTCCACCTCGGGCCCCGCGGCGGCGCAGGCAATTGCGGCGCTGCTCGCGCCGCGCGGCATCAGCGCCATCGATGCGCCGGTGTCGGGCGGCGTGAAGGGGGCGGCATCCGGCAAACTCGCGATCATGGCCTCCGGTCCCATGGCCGCCATGCAACGGGTGCGCCCGCTGCTCGAGGTGCTGGGCAAGGTGTACGAACTCGGCGAGAAGCCGGGGCTGGGCCAGACTGTCAAGCTCGCCAACAATCTGATGTCGGCGGCCTCGCTGGCGATTGCCGCCGAGGCACTCGCCATGGGGGTCAAGGCCGGCGTCGATCCGGCCGCGATGCTCGACGTGCTGAATGCGTCCTCGGGGCGCAACAGCGCGACCCAGGACAAGATCCCGAAGCATGTGCTGAATCGAAAATTCGATTTCGGATTTGCCAATGCACTGTCGTTCAAGGACGTGCGGCTGTGCCTCGATGAAGCCGAGGCATTGGGGGTGCCGATGGTGGTCGGTGCGGCCGTGCGGCAGATGTTATCCATCACTCATCAGCTCCAGGGTGCGTCCGCGGACTGCACCGATCTGGTGAAGGTCGTAGAAAACTGGGCGGGCTGCCAGATCGGCGGCAAAGAGGAGTAAAGCATGGCAACGGACAAATTCGACAAGGGGATGAAGCTGCGCAAGCAGGTGCTGGGCGCAGAGTACGTGGAACGCTCCATGGCGAGCGCCGACGATTTCAGCATGCCGATGCAGGAACTCTCGACCGAGTATTGCTGGGGTCATGTGTGGACCCGGCCGGGGCTTGCGCTGCGCGATCGCAGCCTCATCAATATTGCGATGATCAGCGCGCTGAACCGGCCGCATGAACTGAAGCTGCACGTCAAGGCGGCGCTCAACAACGGAGTGACGCGCGAGGAGATTCGCGAAGTGCTGTTGCAGGTGGCCGTGTATTGCGGCGTGCCGGCCGGCATAGACAGCGTGCGCATCGCGCGCGAGGCATTGGCCGAAATCGACCAGGCAAAGAAGGGGTAGGGCATGGTGACCGCGCGCACACCGCAGGAACAGCTGGTACTCGATTTCTTCCGCACTTTGAGCACCGGCGAGCTCGAAGCCATCCGGGCGACCCTGCATCCGCAAGCTACATGGCGGCCGATGGTCGAGGGCGTGCCGGGGGCCGGCACCCACGGACCGCGCGACAAGATCGTCGATGAATTTCTGGCGCCGGTGCGCGGCCTGTTCATGCCCGGCGATCCGAAGACCACGGTCGATCGAATCGTGTCGAGCGGCGACACCGTGATGTGTGAATCGCGCGGCCAGGGAACGCTGCGCGACGGCCGGCCGTACAATAATCGCTACGCCTGGAGCATCGACGTGCGGGACGGCAAGATCTTTGCCATCCGTGAGTACATGGACAGTCATTACGTGGCCACCCTGTTCGGCGGCGGCGCGTGAGCCAGCGCTGCTGTCGCCGCGGGCGATGAGCGAGATCTTCGATTATCTGATCGCCGGCGGCGGTACCGCCGGCTGCGTGCTGGCGAATCGACTGTCGGCCGACCCCGGCGTGACCGTCGCATTGATCGAAGCAGGTCCGCCGGATGACGATCCCGCGATCCAGGTGCCGGCGATGGTGGCGAAAGTTATCGGCAATCCGCGCCAATCCTGGGGCTATCAGACGGTGCCGCAGCGTGCCGTCGACAACCGGGTGCTGCCGGTGCCGCGCGGCCGAGTGCTCGGCGGCTGTTCGTCGATCAACGGCATGGTGTATTTCCGCGGCCATCCGCGCGAATACGATGAATGGCAGCAGCCGGGTTGGCGCTACGCCGACCTTGCGCCCTATTTCGAGCGGCTGGAGAACTACGAGGCCGCGCACACACCGCAGCGGCACCGGGGCGGTCCGGTCAATGTCATCGACATCCCGCACCCGAATCCCTTGGTGCGGCGCTTCCTGGCGGCCGCCGATACTCTCGGCCTGCCGCGCTGCGCGGATTTCAATGGTGGCGATCCTGAAGGGTTCGGTCCGCGGCAGGCAACGATCCGGCACGGACGGCGCGAGTCCGGGGTGACGGCGTATTTGAATCCCGCACGACGCCGGCCGAATCTTAAAATCATGACCGACGCGCTGGTCACGCGCGTGGTGTTCGACGCGCGGCGTGCAACCGGCATCGAGATCGAGCAGGGCGGCGCACGCCGCCTCGTCAAGGCACGCCGCGAAGTCATCGTCGCCTGCGGTGCCTACGGTTCGCCGCAGCTGCTGCAGCTTTCCGGAGTGGGCGATGCCGCCGCCCTCCAAGCGTTGGGTATGGCACCGACGCTCGATCTGCCTGCGGTCGGCAAGAATCTGCACGATCATCCGGCTGCATCAATTGCCGTGCGCACCGCCAATACCGAATCTTACGGCTTGTCGTGGCGCACCGTGCCGCGCAGCGTACGCATAGCCGCGCAATATCTGCTGTTTCGATCCGGCCCGTTGGCGAGCAATGTATTCGAGGCCAATGGTTTCATGCGTTCCCGGCCGGAGGTCGATCGCCCCGACCTGCAGATCATTTTCATGCCGGCCCATCGCAATGCCAGCGGTCATTGGCTGCCGCGCGGGCATGGCTACGGGATCATTTTCGTGAACCTGCGGCCGATCAGCCGCGGCAGTGTCGCCTTGACCAGCAACGACCCGCGCGACAAACCCGCGATCGACTTCAATTTTCTCGCCGCGCCCGCGGACATCGAGGTGCTGGTGCGGGGATTCGAGGTCGCGCGTTCGCTGCTCGCGGCGCCCTCATTCGCGCCGCTCCGCAGCGTGGAGACTTCGCCGGGGCCCGCGGTACGCGAGCGCACGCAGATCGAAGCGCACATCCGCAAGTCGCTGGTCACGGTGCACCATCCCTGCGGCACCTGCCGTCTGGGGGATGTGGTGGATACGCAGCTTCGGGTCAAAGGGCTCGAGGCACTGCGCGTGGTGGACGCCTCTGTCATCCCGACGGTGATCGCAGGCAACAGCAATATTCCCGTCACGGCCGTGGCCGAGCGGGCGGCCGATTTGATACTGGGGAAAATACAATGAAAGACATGGCGGGGATGAAGATCATCGTCACCGGCGGCGCAGGCAGCATCGGTCATGCGACGGCCGAGGTGCTGGCGGCGAAGGGCGCCGATATTCTGCTGGTGGACATCAATCGCGACGGCCTCGAACAGCGCCGCGCGGCGGTCGCCGCATTCGGCACGCAAGTCGAGACATTTCACGCCGACGTCAGCCGCTCGGAGGCGGTGCAAGGCTATGTCGCCGCGGCCTGCAAGGCCTTCGGCCGCATCGACGGGCTGTTCAACAACGCCGGCACCGAAGGCAAGCTGGCGTCCATCGAGACTTATGACGAGGCCGAATTCGATCGCCTGATGGCCGTCAATCTGCGCAGTATTTTTTTGGGCCTGCGGCATGTAATTCCGGTGATGCTGAAGCACGGCGGCGGTGCGGTGGTCAACACCGGATCGATCGCGAGTGAACGCGGGCTCGCGGGAGCCTGTGCCTACAACGCCACCAAGCATGGGGTGATCGGGCTGACGCGCACCGCCGCCGCCGATGTCGGCGGCCGCGGTGTGCGCGTCAACGCGGTGATGCCGGGAGTCATTGAAACGCCGCTGCTCGAGGCCATGCTCAAGACCCTGTTCAACGGCGACATCGAACTCGGCAAGCGCACCCTGGGCAAGATCGCGCCGCAGGAGCGCATGGGCCAGCCGCGCGAGGTCGGCGAGGCAGTCGCGTTTCTGCTGTCGCCCGCGGCGAGCTTCGTCAATGGCGCGGCCTGGTCCGTGGACGGCGGCGCGCTGTGCACCATCCGTCACTGAAAATGGGCCGCTACCAGTGGACGCTGGTCGCTCTGCTGAGTGCGAATTTCGGCGTCGTGTTCTTCGATCGCAATGTCTTCAGTTACCTCACGTCGTTCATACAGCCGGATTTGCACCTCACTAATTACCAAATCGGCAAGATCGCGTCGGCCTTTTCGTTCAGTTGGGCGATCGCCGGGTTGCGCGTTGCCAGCCTCGTGGACCGGTTCGGGCGACTCAAGCTGATGCTGGTGGTGGCCACCGTCGGATTCTCGCTGGCTTCGGTATTGTCAGGCTTTGCGTCCTCATTCATCTGGCTGCTCGGGGCCCGCCTGCTGATGGGCATGGCCGAGGGCGGCATCATGCCGATCACTCAAACGCTGATTGCGGCGGAGGTACCGCATGAACGCCGCGGGCTGGCCCAGGGCATCACGCAAAACTTCGGCGCCAATCTGCTCGCCAATACCTTGGGTCCGCTCGTCATCGTGTCGATGGCGGTCCATTTTGGCTGGCGCAACGCATTTTTTCTGGCCGCCCTGCCGGGCATCGTGATGGCGTTCTTGATCGCCACACTGGTGCGCGAACCCGCCGCGGCGGCACCCAGCGCTGCCGTTCCGCGCGCCAGCTTCTTCGAACTGCTTGCCGACCGCCCGGTGCTGCTGTGCATCGCCATCTCGACGCTGCTGGTGGCCTACCTTATGGTGCTGTTCACGTTCACACCGCTGTACCTCATCCAGGTTCGCGGCTTCGACGTGCGGCACATGAGCTGGATCATGTCCTCGTTCGGCGTGGCATCCATGGCCGTGGCATTCCTGGTGCCCGGGTCTTCCGACCGGTTCGGCCGCAAGCCGGTCATACTCACGGCGTCGTTGATGGGGTTGGTGCTGCCGTTCGGTTTATTGTTCATCGGCGGCACGCAACTTGCGCCGCTCATGGCCTGCATCGCGGTGGGCTCGGCGTTGAGCGGCGTCTTCCCGCTGGCGATGGCGACCATCCCATCGGAGCTCGTGGGTGCAGCCAGAACCGCCACCGCCATGTCCCTGACCATGGGAATCAGTGAGATTGTAGGCGGCGTTCTGGCACCGGTGGCTGCCGGCCGGCTGGCCGACCTTGGGGGATTGGGCCTCACTTTGTGGATTCTGGTCGGCCTCATCGCCGCGATTTTCGTGCTGGCCGCGATGCTGCCGGAGACGGCCCCCGCGGTGCTCGCGCGCCGCAAACCTAAGGCGCACTAACCGCAGATTTCTGATGCGCTCTCAGTTGGGGGCAATGCCGCCGTCCGGGTATCATGTCCATGCCCCACTTGATGAGTGACACCATGACCAAACCCCTTGAATTGATTGGGTCTTTCTGGACGCTCGCGGTTGGCGCAGATCCCATGGGCGATCAGCGCTGCCTGCATGACTTTCGCACGCGAGTCGAAATTGCGGCGAAAGCGGGATTCACCGGCATGGGATTCTGGCACGCGGATATCCTCGAGATCCGCAAGAAGTACAGCTTCCAGGATATGAAGCACATCCTGGACGCCAACGGCATCGTCAATGTCGAAGTCGAATGGCTGCTGGACTGGTATTGCACCGATGCGCGCAAGGCCGCATCGGATCAAATCCGCGCGCTTCTCCTGGAGGCGGCCGAGGTGCTGCGTGCCCGGCACATCAAGATCGCCGACCTGGGCAATGATTGCGCCGAGCTTGCCCAAATGACGCCGGCGTTTGCGGACCTGTGCCGTCAAGCCGCCGAACGGGGCACGAACATCCTGTTCGAAATGCTGCCGGCGCAAATTTCACGCCTGCCGTCGCTCGATCAGGTGCTCGCGCTGACCCGCGGCTCGGGCGCGGCCAACGGCGGCACCATGCTCGATAATCTGCACTTGCAGCGCATCGGCATCCAACCTGAGGAGATCGTGCGCAAACTCACCGCGGGCGACTTGATCGGAGTCGAGATCAACGACGGCGCTCTCGCCATGCCGGTGCGTTTCCAGGACTCCGTCGTCAACAAACGGTTGTTGCCCGGCGACGGCGAATTCGACATCGCGGCCTTCCTGCAGGCCCTTTGGACCGTGGGTTACGACGGCCCGATCGGCGTCGAGGTGCTGAACGAATACATGAGAAAGTGGGATCTCAACACTGCGGCGACCGAAGCCTTTGCCAAGACGCAGCGCGTGGTGAGCGCGGCGCGTCAAGCCAAGAAGTAAATCGTGACCGAACCGACATTGGCTGACTGGAAGGAGATGTACGCAGCGCTCTGGCGGATTCGCCTGTTCGAAGGTCAGGTGCAGCGGCTCGCCGCCGCCGGTGAGATCCCGGGATTTCCGCACCTGTCCACCGGGCAAGAAGCGGTGGCCGTCGGCGTCTGCACGCAGCTCAAGCGCGAGGACGTCCTGTTCACCAGTCATCGCGGGCATGGTCATGTGCTTGCCAAGGGCAGCGACCTCACGGCGACATTCGCCGAGATTTTAGGAAGGCAGAACGGCCTGTGCGGCGGGCGCGGCGGTTCGATGCACCTGGTCGATGCGGCGAACGGCGTGCTGGGTGCGACCGGGGTTGTGGCCGGCAATCTCGCGCTTGCCGCGGGCGCCGCATGGGCGGCACAGGCGCAGGGGAGGCAAAACATCAGCGTGGTATTTTTCGGCGATGGCGCGACCGGGGCGGGTGCGTTTCACGAGACGCTGAATCTCGCCGCCCTGTGGCACCTGCCGGTGTTGTTCGTTTGCGAGAACAATGGCGTGGCCGAATTCACCACTCGCGAGGAACATTCCAACGTCAAGTTCGTGAGCAGCTTCGCCGCACCCTATGACATCGCCACGAAGACCATCGACGGCAACGATCTGCCGGCGGTATTCGCGGCTGCTGGGGTCGCGATCGAGACTCTGCGCCGCGGCGCGGGCCCGTATCTGCTCGAGTGCATGACCTTTCGCATGGCGGGACACTACGTCGGCGACTCGCAGCAGTACCGGTCCAAGGAGGAACTCGCCGAGATTCGCGAGAAATGTCCGATCGAGCGCCTGAAGCGGCATCTCACCCAACACGACATCGCCGTGGAGGAGCTGGATGCCATCGCCGAGCGCTGCAAGAGCGAGGTGTTGCAGGCGGTGGAGCGCGCCAGAGCGGGGCCGCGGCCGGATCCGGCGACCGTGCTGGATTACGTTTACCGCGCGCCGGCGCTCGCCGGGATTCAGGGCTGACCGTGCAGCATACCTTCATCGAAATTCTGCGCCGCGCGCTCGACGAGGAATTGGCACGCGACCCGACGGTGCATCTCTTGGGCGAGGATGTTGCGGCGGGGGGTGCGTTCGGCGTCACCAAGGGTCTGGCGCAGAAGCACGGGGCCGTGCGGGTGCGCAACACGCCCATCAGCGAAGCGGCCATCACCGGGCTCGCCACGGGGGCGGCCCTGTGCGGTCTCAAGCCCGTGCTCGAAATCATGTTCATCGATTTCGCCACCTTGTCCATGGATTGCCTGGTGAATCAGACCGCGAAGTACCGCTACATGTCCGGCGGCCAGCTTGCGATGCCCTTGGTGGTGCGCACGCAGGCGGGCGCCGCGGGCGGCGCCGCCGCACAGCACTCGCAGAGCCTCGAAGCCTGGTTCATCCATGTGCCGGGGCTGGTGGTGGTTGCGCCGTCGACCCCCGCCGAAGCCTATGGCCTCTTGAAAAGTTCGATCCGCCTCGGCGAGCCGGTGCTGTTCGTCGAGCACAAGCGCCTGTACACCATGAAAGAGGAGTTGGTGGAGGGCGCGGAATTGCCGCCGATCGGCACGGCGCGAATCGCAAAGGCGGGCACGGATTTTACGGTGATCGCCTATTCGGCGATGGTGCAAACTGCGCTCGAAGCGGCGCAACGACTGGCGGAGGCCGGCATTTCCGCGGAAGTCATCGACTTGCGGACCCTGCTGCCGCTCGACATGGCGAGCATTGCGGCGTCGGTGTCGAAGACGCACCGTGCGCTCGTTGTGCACGAAGCGGTGCTGAACGGTGGGGTGGGCGCGGAAATCGCAGCGCGCATCGGTGCGGAGCTTTTCGACGAACTGGATGGTCCGGTACTGCGCGTGGGCTGTCCCTTTGCACCGATTCCCTTCGCTCCGGAGCTCGAGCGCGCGTTGCTGCCGGGGAGCGCGGATATCGTAGGGGCTGTGCGGGCGGAGTTGCGCCGGTGACGCTGATCGCGCAAGAAATCCCCAAAGTCGGTCTGGTGATGGAGGAAGTCAAGGTCGTCCGCTGGTTGAAAAACGTCGGCGATCAGGTCGTGGCGGGCGAGACACTGTTGGAAGTCGAAACCGAAAAGTCGGTGGTTGAAATCGAGGCCGCTGCCACCGGGCGGCTGGCGCAGATCTTGGTGGAAGTGGACAGCCCGGCAGCCGTGGGTGATCAAGTCGCCTGGATCGAATCGGCCGAGGCGCCCGTTGCCGCCGCGCCCGCGGCGCCGCGGAAGCTGGAGCCTGAAACCGCCGCGCCGACCGCCTCGCCAAGGCCGGCGAGCCCGCCCGCCGCGGTGACGACGCGCGATGCAGGCCGCATCCGCAGCAGCCCCGTCGCGCGCCAACTCGCGGCGGAACGCGGCATTGATCTTGGCGCCATTACCGGGACCGGCCCGGGCGGGCGGGTGCAGCTCGACGATGTGCAGCGTGTGATCGATCGATCGCGCGCCGGAACGTCTGCAGCACCATCGCTGACGCCGATGCGTCGTGCGCTGGCGCGCGCCATGACGTTGAGCAATGCCACCGTTCCGCAGTTCACCGTTTCGCGTGAGGTCGAGTGGACCGTGCCGCAGGCGTTGCGCCGCGAGTTCTCCGCCAAACTGCCGGGTGGTTCCGCCAAGCTATCGCTGACGGATTTTCTCCTGCAGGCCGTTGCCAGGGCGCTGATCGAGATCCCGGGTTTGAACGCCACGTTCTCGGGCGACCCGGACGCGGCCGACGCCCGCATCGTGCCGGCGAGCGGCGCGCATATTGGTCTGGTGGTGGCGGTCGACAATGGTCTGTTGGTGCCGGTGATTCATGATGTCGAACGCCTCGGACTCGCGGAGCTTGCGCGCCGGCGCGAGGATTGCGTCGAGCGCAGCCTCAAGAGCCGATTGAAGCGCGAGGAAGTCGAGGGCGCCACATTCAGCATCTCGAATCTCGGTGCGGAAGGGCCGGACCGCTTCACGGCCATCATCAATCCGCCGCAATCCGCGATACTCGCCGTCGGCCGACAGCGCGATTGTGTGGTGGCAAGAGACGGAGCCGTGGTTGTGCGTCCGATGTCGGATCTCACGCTGACGGTGGATCATCGCGTGGCGGACGGCCGTCTCGCCGCGCAGTTTCTCGCGCGCCTGGCCGCAATCCTCGAGGGCCGCGACTGGCGCCTGGAGTAGTTTGTCGAGGCGTCAGCGCCGCCCCTGCAGCACCTTGCGGGCGGCAGCCATGATCCGCTCCTCGTCGGGAATCACGTACGCCTCGAGCGGTTCACTGTAGGGCACGGTGGCGTCGCGCGCCGTGACCTGCACGATCGGTGCCTTCAACGAGGAGAAGCCATGCTCGGCGACATCCCCGGCAATGATCCCGGCGACGGTGGCGTGGCGCGGCGCCTGATCGACCAGCACCAGACGCCCGGTCTTGGCGACTGATTTGAGGATGGTCTCCAAATCAAGCGGCGCCACGGTGCGCGGGTCGATCACTTCAGCCTGGACCCCTTCCTTGGCGAGCTTCTCGGCCGCAGCCAGCGAGCGCGGCACCATCCATCCCGTCGCGACGATGGTGACATCGCCGCCGGCACGGCGAACCTCGGCCTTGCCGAACGGCACCAGGTGTTCGCCGTCCGGAACCTCGCCCGGTTCGAGCGTGAGCAGATAGTGATGCAGGAAGACCACGGGATTGTCGTCGCGGATGGCCGTGGCCATCAGTCCCTTGGCGTCCGCCGCGGTGGAGGGGACCACGACTTTGAGACCCGGAACTCCCATGAACAGCGCAGTCAATGACCCGGTGTGTTGACCCGCCCAACCGCAGGCGAAGCCGAAGCCCGCCTTGAGCACCAGCGGCACTTTCACCTGGCCGCCCGACATGTAGCGGAAGCGGGGCGCTTCGTTGACGACTTGATCCATGGCGACGAGCATGAACTCCGCCATGTAGAGCTCAACCACGGGACGCAAGCCTGCCATCGCGGCACCGATGGCAATGCCGATCTCGGCGGTCTCGGAAATCGGCGTGACGCGCACGCGATCGTGCCCGTAAGCCTTGACGAAATCGTGGTTCTCGGTGGTGGCCATGTTCTGGCCAAAGTAGAGGACGCTTGGGTCGCGCCGCATTTCCTGATGAATGCCGGCGTCGATGGCGGCGATAAAGGGTAGCGTTGCCATGGGTTGCTCCGGCTCTAAGCGTAGATGTTGTCGAGTGCGGACTCGAGCTTGGGGAAGGGACTGTTGACAGCGAAGGTCACCGCCGCGTCCATTTCCTTGGCGACTTGTGCGACCAACTCGTCGGCCTTGGCGGTGCCCAATACGCCCGCTTTGACCAGAGCGGCGCGAAATCGCGGTACGGGGTCACCGCGCAGCGCTGCCTCGTACTCTTCGCGCTTGCCGAACACGGTGATGGCTTCGTGCTCCGGGTAGTGCAGGGGCACCCCGGGCGGAGCAATGATGTTGCCGTGGGCTGAGAGCCGATAGACCTTCGATTCCACCAGCGTCGGGCCGGCGCCGCTGCGCGCGCGCTCAACTGCCGCACCGACGGCGGCGTGCACCGCCAGGGGATCGGTGCCATCGATCGTGACCCCCGGCATCGAGTAGGCCTTGGCCTTGACGGCCAGCGGCTCGCCGTTGGCGGCGTTCGCATCCTCCTGTTCGGAGGTGGTCACGACGTTGTAGCCATTGTTCTCCATCACGAAGATCACGGGCAGCTTCCACAAGGACGCAATGTTGAGAGTCTCGTGGAATGCGCCCTGCTTCGAGGCGCCGTCGCCGAAGAAGCAATACACCACGTCGGCTTTCTTGCGGATCTGCGCCGCCCACGCGGCGCCGGCCGCGTGCGGAATGCCGGCACCCACGATCCCCGAGGTGCCGAGGAAGCCGCGCTTGACGTCGGTGAGATGCATCGAGCCGCCGAGGCCCTTGCACAGGCCGTCCGCGCGGCCGTAGATCTCGGCCATCATGGCCTTCGGGTCGCTGCCGAGCGCCAGCGGATAGCCGTGGCAACGATAGGTGGCGAGGGCCGCGTCGCCCGCGCGAAAGTGCGATAGGGAGCCGACGATCGACGCCTCGGCGCCGTCGGCCAGATGCGTATGCCCCCGGATCACCCCGGGATGCTCGGTAAAGGTACGCTTCACGCGTTCTTCGAATTCGCGGATGCGCAGCATCTGGGTGTAGATCCAGATCTGCCGTTCTGCGTTGGGTGCTTGCACGCTCATTGGGTCCCCTTAAATCGAGTGGCCACCGTCGATGCCGCCGACTGTAGCACCGGAAGATCGCATCGTGGCTTCCTTAAGAGTCTACTTTCGCTTCACAGGCGGTTGAGGGGAACGAACGCCAGCAAGCGGCGTGGGTTATCCACCAGAATCCCATGGAGGGTGCTTTGCGGCACCCCGGCTTTGCGCAGCTTGGGTCCGAATACCGTCACACTCATGGCATACCCCGCACCACCGTTGTGCTTGAGATCCGAGGCAAACGAGAAATCGGACGAGAACAGGAGTTTGCCGGCGTAACCGGCGTCGAGCAGCGCCAGCACGGCCGGTATCTGGTCGGCGTCTCCCGGCCCACCTTGACGGTCGAAACCGACGAATGCACCACGCTTGCAGAGGGCCTTTTGCAGTCCGGCCTTGGGGTCGGTCACCCCGCCCAGGTGGCCGATCGCCACCCGGTCGGGCTTCACCCCGACGGATTCCAACACGTCGAGCTGTTCCTGTGCGCTCTTGCCTCCGTTGGTGTGAGTGAAGATGGGAAGATTCGTCGCCAGATGCGCCTTGCCGACGGCGCGAAATACCTTCCGCTCATCGGCGGTCATCGCATCCCACGTGCCGATTTCGCCAAACGCGCCGATGGCCTCCGCCTGGGTCTGGCGCACGAGCTCCTGTGTGATCTGCTCCTCACTCCACCGCGAAACGACGGGAGGGTAGAACGGCTGGGTGTAGTAGCCGGTCCCCGCCACGATCGGCATGCCGGATTTCAGCGAGAGTTGTTTCAGGAACTGGAAATTCCGGCCCATGTCCGGATGGCCTGCATCGACAATGCACGCGATCCCGTCCGCGGCCGCCGAACGCATCTCCTGCGCCATGACATCGAGATTCTCGATCAAGCGTTGCTGCTCGGGGGTTGAAAGCGGCGGCAGCGGCACATCCGGACCCAAGAGCTTGCGAAACTCTGCCATGACCCTGGGCATGAAATCGTGGCCAACCGACATGTGCTCATGAAACAGAGTTGCGCCGGCCGCGAGGGCGTCGGGCGGCAGGTCTTTGAGCACGGTACGTATGACCGCGCCGCTTGGAAAGGGAAGCGTCTCTTCGGCTGCGCCAAGGCTGTGTGCGAATGCGGCGGCGGCGCCGGCACCGAGCCAGCGGATGATGTCGCGGCGATTGGGAAATGTGGGCATGGAATTCCTGGGCCGAGATTGAGGCGCTGACTGTAATTCAACGCCGCGGATTCCGTTAACACTGCGTCAATGCCTTAAATCATGATAATGCCCTTTGCAATACAAAGTAATCTGTTATCGTACCCATTCACTGGCGCGCGCCCGGTAACCAACGGTTCATTTGTGCATTAAATGGACTACGAGGGCCGCGGCAACGCTGAGCGCTCCCAACACCGACATCAGCACGGCTGCCGCCCCAATGTCCTTAACCATGCCGATGCGCGGATGTGCCTCTGGATGCAAATGGTCGACCAAATGTTCTATCGCCGTGTTAAAAAGCTCGGCCATGATCACAATCGCACTCGCGAGCGCGGTCACGGCCCACCAGATTGCCTCGGGTCGAAATATGCAAAGCGCGACGAGGACACAGGCGCACGCGGCCACCTGGAATCTCAAACTATGCTCGGCACGAATCCCATCTCGCAACCCCGCCAGTGCAAAGCCCAGGCGCCTGAAAAACGATTGATTTTTGGGTGTGCGCATATCGATCCATATTACCGGTTGCCGTCAAGTCGCGGCTCAACAAACACCTTACGGGACACCATTGCGTAAATCCATCTTGTTGGCGTATTGCTTTGCCTTAACCATGGTGATGTCGTCCGTGGCCAGCGCGGCCGAGCAATTCGATGTGCACACGGTGCTCGAGGACGCCAAGTTGTACGTCACGGCGCCGGTTCGTTGGGATGAAAATGACTGGCTGAGCTTCGGCGGAACGCTCCTCGCCATTGGTGCCTCGCATGCATTGGATGGCAGGGTTCGAGATCACTTTGCGACGGGCTCGAAGGCAATTCTCAACGGCGAGGACCCGAATTCCCTGCGCCAGGCAATTCCTGCGGCTTTGATCGTGGCGGGTACGTTCGCCTACGCGACATTCGAAGACGATTCCGAAGGACGTGTCGAGACTTACATAATGCTCGAAGCCGCGGGCTTCAGTGCCGCTACGACGGAAGTGCTCAAGCTCGGCGCCGGTCGCGAGCGGCCCAACGAAACCACTGACGTCAACGAATGGCGTGCCGGCGGAAGCTCATTCCCGTCGCTGCATGTGAGTGCGGCATTTGCCATAGGCACGGTTCTGGCCGAATCCGGCAACGACGAGTATCGATGGATCCGGCGTGTAATCGGCTACGGAATTGCGACGGCGACCATGTACGCCCGCCTGCATGACAACGTGCATTGGCTGTCCGACACCGTTGCCGGCGCTGCCATCGGTATATCGACGGCACACTTCACGATGCACCGCCGCGAGCAACGCGATCATGGCGGCAAGTGGTCGTTCAGTCCCACCGAGCACGGCGGCGCAATGCTTTCGTATACTGTGCCGCTGCATTGACGCGGAGAACCCGCAGAGCTCTGGGCGCCGAAGGAACGCCCAATCGCGCCACATTTGTTACTCACACCGATCAATGTCCCGTGCCACGCTGTCTCACGACCACCAGCCAAGCGATGCAATGTTGACGAGCCACCTCGTCCTAATTTCGGAGACCGCCATGACCCTGACCAAGACAGACGAGAAGAACCGAAACAGCGAACAACCCGCGATGTCCACCCCGCCGATTGTATCGCCGGAGGCTTGGGAGGTTGCGCGCCAGCAGATGCTCGTGAAAGAAAAGACCCTGACGCGGGCCCGCGATGCTCTGGCCGCCGAACGCCGGCGGAGTCCGTGGATGGCCGTCGAGACGGCGTACCAATTCGAGGGACCCCGGGGCAAGGTCAGCCTGCTCGACTTGTTCGAGGGCCGCCGGCAGCTGATCGTTTACCGTGCCTTCTTCGAGCCCGGGGTGTTCGGTTGGCCGGAGCACGCCTGCCGCGGCTGCTCCCTCGGCGCCGATCAGGTCGCCCACCTGGCCCATCTGAACGCCCGCGACACCACTCTCGCCTACGCCTCACGGGCGCCGCAGGCGGACATCACGCGGCTGAAGGCGCGGATGGGCTGGGAGATGCCCTGGTACACCATCACCGACAGCTTCGACGCGGACTTCGGCGTCGATCAATGGCACGGCCACAACGTGTTCTTCCGCGACGGCGGGCGGGTGTTCCGCACGTACTTCATCAACAGCCGCGGCGACGAGGCGATGGGGACCACCTGGAGCTATCTCGACATCACACCGCTCGGCCGGCAGGAGATTTGGGAGGACTCGCCGACGGGTTACCCCCAAACCCCGACCTACAAGTGGTGGAACTGGCACGACAACTACGCCGCCGAGGCCTCGCCTGACCGGAAGTGGGTCGAGGTGTCCGACGTTGGAGAAGCCGCCTTCCGAAAGCGCGACGCAGAGGCGAACGCATGACCGAGTTCCTGCGTCCGCTGGCCCGGATCACGGCCGCCGAGGCGTTGCTTGAACGCGTCGTCGTTCCGCTGTCAGTATTCGACGAGAGGGGGTCGTCTTTTGTGGATCCACCGCTCAACCGATGAGCGATGCCATTGGTGAGTGGCGTAGTCCACCAGCCGTTGCGGCATCGGGTCACCGTGCGCGACGAGACGCTGCAGCATCATGGCGAGGTCGACGTCAGCGATACACCACTCGCCGAAGAGATTGTCGGTGCGGTCCTCGAGCAAGGTGAGGGCCGCCGAGACGAGAGTGTCGCAGGCCTCGCGAGCGCGCTTCGATAGGGCAGGACGCGTCGACCCGCAGAACACGACAAACGTCGGGCGCTCGTCGCGAATTGGCACGAGGTCGCTGCGCACCCAAGCTTGAATTTGGCGCGCTCTCGCCCGATCCCGTGGATCCGCAGGGTACAGGCGCGTGCCAGGGAAGGTCTCGTCGAGGTATTCGCAAATCGCGGAGGATTCGGACAAGGCAAATCCGTCATGGATGAGGGTCGGGATCCGTCGGGTGATCGATGTCCTGGTGAAGTTGGGATCGTGATTGGCGTGAGCGGCCAAATCCAGAGTTTCGATCTCAAATTCGAGACCTTTCTCGATGAGGCTGACAAATGCGACCAGGGCATAGGGGCTTGCGAAATTGGCGTCGACGTAGAGGCGCATGGGATCATCATATAGGACGGAGGTGCAGGGAAACATGCGTTTTACGGTGGCTGCGGCCGTGAAGGCGATCGAAGAGCTACCACGCGCCCGCCCGCGGCGCTCCGCGGGCGGGCCCTACCACTGCTAGCGAATCGAGGCGACCAATGCTTCTGCCTCGTCGATGAGATGTTCCGCCTTCAGTCGATCGATCGGCTTGTTGTCGAAGGCCGCGCCTTCCAACATATCAATCATCTTCTGCGCAATCGCGTTGCGGGCATCGGTGAGTTGCGCAAGCTTGCCACTGATGGGCCGTTCTCCGGGGCTCCTCGAGTTATCACCCGGTTGAGCGAGTGCTGTGGCGCTGAGAATCACCGCCGCGGCCAGCAGTCCTGAGAAAAATGGTTTGCGTCCATTCACGTCGCCCTCCTTTGTTGAAGTGGATGAAGTCCGCGGATTTTTCACTCAGGTGTTTACGCGACGAAGGCACATCGGTTACATCGCCATGACACGCTGAAGGAGCTGCGATCGCCGCCGCAGAGTGGACGGATTATTCGGAAACCCGGTCCCCTGAATTCTTCCGCGACTGTCGGAGGAATCTTGCACGCGCAATCGGCATTTGCTTACAGATCGTGCGTCCCGGTGCGCGCTGAAATCAATCCAGCCATGATTGCCCATACCAGCGTCCCAGTGAGTAATTATTTCGCCGCGAAGTCGTTCTATCGTGACGTCCTCAGCACGTTGGGATACCAAAACAACATGGAGTACGGGCATTCCGCCGGTTTCAATGACGGTAAGAACACGGATTTCTGGATTAGCGAAGAAAAAACCGTGGTGCCGCTACATGTGGCTTTCCGAGCGCGTGGCCGTAAACAGGTGGAGGCCTTTCACAAGGCCGCGTTGGCGGCAGGCGGCAAGGACAATGGTGCCCCTGGTTACCGTGACTATTCGCCGGGTTACTTTGCTGCCTTCGCACTGGACCCGGACGGCCACAATATCGAAGCGGTCTGGTTCGACTCCAAGAAGTCGAAGTGACTCCTAGGATTGTATCGCAGCGCCGCATATCCTCCCCCTTGTCCTACACAGCTTGTAGTGGGGTGCCGACACCAAGCCGTTTCCGAGATTCATATCCTGAGTAGTTTCGAGCCTTCGCGCTGAGGGCTGCGCTGCACTCACGTAGGGGTCCGATATTTCCACCAATTACGAGCGGTCTCAACAAGCCGCAGGTTCGCCCTTCCCGCGAGGAGCCAACTGGGACGGGCGGGGAGTCAATTTTTCGCTGTTTTCGGAATCTTCGGAGTCGGTAGAACTCTGCCTGTTCGATGCTTCCGGAAAGAACGAGCGGCGCATCAGAATCCGCGAACGCACCAACGGTGCCTGGCACATCTACGTTCCGGACATCGGTCCCGGACAATTGTATGGTTACCGGGTCTGGGGTCCCTATGATCCCGAGAACGGACTGCGCTTCAATCCAAATAAACTCTTGTTGGATCCTTACACCAAGGCGATTGGACGACAGCTGCAGTGGGCAGACGAATTATTCGGCTACCAACTCGGAGAACCGAACGCAGATCTGACATTTGATGATCGGGACAGCGGTGCCTTTGCGCCACTGGGGGCGGTGATCGACCCTGGTTTCGATTGGAGCGGCGAAAATCGTCCCTCTTATCCGGCGCACGAAACGTTGATCTACGAAGCTCATGTTCGCGGAATGAGCAAAATGCATCCGGAGGTCCCGGAACACTTGCGCGGCACCTATGCGGGTATGGCGTCCGAGCCGATCATCAAACACATGAAAAAGCTGGGTGTCACTGCGCTCGAACTGATGCCTGTACATTCCTTCGTCCAGGATAGACACCTCATCGATCAGGGACTGCGGAACTATTGGGGCTATAACACGCTGGCGTTCTTCGCGCCTGAGCCCGGGTATGCGTGCAACCCGCAAGAGTCCTCTCAGGTGGTTCGCGAGTTCAAGGAGATGGTCAAGACCCTCCACAACGCCGGCATTGAGGTCATCCTGGACGTGGTTTACAACCATACGGCCGAAGGCAATCAAGCCGGGCCGACGCTTTCGTTCCGCGGTATCGATAATTTGGCCTACTACCGGGTGGTCCCGGGTGATCCTCGCCACTACATGGACTTCACCGGTTGCGGCAACACGTTGAACATGGTGCACCCGCATTCGATCCAACTGCTGATGGACAGCCTTCGTTATTGGGTTTCCGAAATGCACGTCGACGGCTTTCGGTTTGACCTGGCCTCCGCGCTGGCGCGTGAACTCCAGGACGTCGACAAGCTCGGCGCTTTTTTCGACACCATTTATCAGGACCCGACCCTGGCGCCCGCCAAGCTCATCGCCGAACCCTGGGACTTGGGTGAGGGTGGCTATCAGGTCGGTAATTTCCCACTGGGATGGATGGAATGGAACGGCAAGTATCGGGACACCGTGCGCAAGTTCTGGAAGGGCGACATGGGCGTGCACTCGGATATTGCCACCCGTCTTGCCGGCAGCGCGGATCTATACGAAAACACCCACCGACCCCCCTCAGCAAGCATCAACTTCGTGACCGCGCACGATGGTTTTACGCTCGAGGATCTGGTGAGCTACGAGAACAAGCACAACGAGGCCAACGGCGAGGAAAATCGCGACGGATCGGACGAGAACTATTCCTGGAACGGCGGCGTGGAGGGTCCCACCGAGGATGCCGCCATCATCGAACTGCGCGAGCGTCAAAAGCGCAACTTCTGGTGTTCGCTGATGTTTGCGCAGGGCTCACCCATGATCAGCGGCGGTGATGAGCTCAGCCGGACTCAGGCGGGCAACAACAATGGCTATTGCCAGGACAATGAATCGTCCTGGTATCACTGGGAGTTAAGTCCCCGACAAGCGGAATTCCTGGACTTTGCACAGCGCGTCAGCCGATACCGGAAAAAACATCCCAACTTTCACCGGCACGCCTTTTACGATGCCGATCCGGACGCCAAGCATCCGGCCAAAAATATCGTGTGGTTCAGGGCGGACGGCAAGCGAATGCAGGACAAGGATTGGCAAGACGGCGGCTGGATGCGAACACTGGGTATGTTCCTGAACGGTGCCGCTGCCGAAATTCGCGATGATCACGGACAGTGCGCAGAAGATACGGATTTCTTGCTGCTTCTCAATGCCCACCACGAAACCGTGCCGTTTAGAATTTCCTTTGAGCTC
>DATLVV010000175.1:0-12040 GCA_035577165.1 Steroidobacteraceae bacterium
CAAGCATCCGCCCAGAGGACACCTCAATGGATTCGCACAATCCGACCGACCCTGACTTTGACATCGAATCCTTGGCGCACGAGACGGACACCCCCGTCGCGACCGTGCAGGAGATCTATAAAGCCGAGCACGCCAAGCTCGACCGGGAGGCAAGAATCAAAATCTTTGTCCCCGTCCTCATTCATCGGCGCGTCAAGGAGCTGCTGCAATCACGACGCGCGCCCGATCGTTTGCGCCGTTCAGCGTCTTGAGATCGATTCCGCCGCGTCCCGGCGGGCATCCAGCACCGAATCAGTGATTTCCTACAGCCGGTGACACCGTCGGCGACTACCGCCGTAGGATGCGCAGCCGCTACAGTCGTAGCATAACGGGCAATCCACAAAAAAAGGCCCTGCTTATGTTGACGCGACGGACGCAGTGCCGCTTAGGATTGTTGTTGACTTGCTGGCTCGGCGGATGTGCATCCACTCCGCCGGGATCCGGCTACCCGAAGGCCGCATCGACGGCGCTGACCGATCCGGAGACCACCCAGGCCGGGCGGCAATTCGCGGCAGCCTCTCATGAGCATGCCGACAAGACCGCCTACCGCATCGTCTCCGTGGGGGTCGACGGATTTTTGCTGAGAATGGAGATGATCAACTCCGCCGAGCGCACCCTCGATCTGCAGTACTACATTTTTCACAGCGACGAATCCGGCCGGTTGGTGACGGACGCGCTGGTTCGCGCTGCGGATCGCGGTGTGCGTGTGCGCCTATTGCTGGACGACGGCGAAGCCATGCCGGGCGATGCGGAAATCTTTGCGATCGCCGGCCGGCCCAATATCGAAATTCGGGTCTTCAACCCGTTTTCATACCGCGGCGAGAATCGCGTCGTCAAAGGGACCGAATATCTATTTCACCATTCGCGGCTCGATTATCGGATGCACAACAAATTGTTGGTCGCGGACAACGCGATGGCTCTCATGGGCGGCCGCAATATCGGAGACCAGTATTTCCAGATCGATCCGGAATCCCAGTTCGCGGACGACGATGTCTTTGTGGGCGGGCCCGTGGTCCGCGATTTGTCCGGGACCTTCGATGAGTTCTGGAACAGCGCCTTGTCGATCCCCGCCGAGGCCCTGCACGCCACCCATTCCCATCGCAGCAACCAGAAGCCTCGGACCGACAAGGTCGACAACGCCGGCTTCGACTATCGATCCAAGCTGGAGAGCGGAGAGCCGCTGGCCGGAATATTGGCCGGCCGCCTGCCGCTGACCTGGGCACGCGCTCAGGTCGTTTGCGACAGCCCCGACAAAGGGAAATCGGGCCACGCCCCCGGGGTCGGAAGCTTCATGTACCGGCCCGTGGCCGAGGCGGTCGCCCAGGTTCAGACTGAGTTGTTGATGGTGTCGCCCTACGTCATCCCGTCACAGGACGAGCTGCACTTGCTGCAGGATCGACGGGCGCACGGGGTGCGAATTCGAATCCTGACCAACTCGCTCGAATCCGCCCCCGAGCTATCCGCTCATTCCGGCTATATGCACTATCGCATGGAGCTTTTGAAAGAGGGGGTGGAACTGTATGAAACCCGGTCGCGGCTGGGTAACTCTCGCGGCAGCGGGCAATCCACCAAGATCTCGCGCAATGGAAACTATGCCCTGCACGCCAAGCTCTATGTGCTCGACCGGCAGCGCCTGTTCATAGGCTCAATGAACCTTGATCAGCGATCCAGGCGCCTCAACACGGAAGTCGGCTTGATCATCGATAGCCCGGAGCTGGCGCAGGAAACGGCCAAGCGATTTGAGGCGATGATTCTTCCGGAAAACTCGTACGCGGTGGTGCTTCCGCCCGACCCGCAGCACTCGACCCATTTGACCTGGCGGACGGTCGAGAACGGCACGCCGGTCGAATATGCAAAGGAGCCGGCAAGACATGCGTGGCAGCGGGCCGAAGTTAAATTTCTATCGCTGCTGCCGCTGGACCATGAACTATGAACTTTCCCTGCGCCATCGGTGTTGTCGCGGGAATTTTCATTTTTCTCACTGCGGCGTTCGCGGAGCCGCCCGCCAAGGTGCAGGCCGAAATCGGCTACCTCCTCCAACATGTGGAGAAATCCGGCTGTGAGTTCTATCGCAATGGCACTTGGTACGACAGCAAACGTGCCAGCGCGCACATGAAAGACAAATATCAGTACTTCGCGAGCAAGGGCCAGTTCAACAGCGCCGAGGAATTCATCGAGCGCGCGGCCACCGCCAGCAGCAGCAGCGGCACTCGCTACCAAATCAAGTGTGCGGGCAGCGCACCCGTGGACTGCAACCGGTGGCTGCGGGAAGCGCTTGCGGCCTATCGACAAACCCCGTTGGCGGTGCCGGTCCCCTGATCCCGCCGCGACAAGCCTAGGGAGAGCATCATGCCGCTGCCGCCTGAACCCAAAGCGCCTGCCGAGGCAACCGATCTGCAGCGCCGCCGCTTCCTGATCAAGGGCGCCGCCATCGCGGGAATCGGCGGTGCCGCGGCGGCCGCGTTGCATGACGGCGAACTCGGGGGACCTGCGCAGACCTTTCGCGGTGCGGTGCCGTGGCAGGAAGGCACGGCGGACGCGCCGCCGCGCGCTTCGGGTTCTGGATATACATTCTTTACTCCGGCGGAAGTGGTGTTCATTAAAGCCGCGGTGGGCCGGCTGATCCCCCAGGATCCCGTGGGGCCCGGCGCCGTCGAAGCCGGGGTGCCGTTTTTTCTGGACCGCCAGCTCGCCGGACCCTTTGGCCGCGGCGATCACTATTTTCTCGGAGGTCCCTGGCCCAAGGGCACGCCGGAACAAGGCTATCAAAGTCGATTCACCCCGGCGCAATTTTACCGCGCCGCGATTGCGGCGATCGACAAGCACATCGCGGCCCATTTCAACGGCGCCGTCCTGGCCAAGCTCGCGGCGGAGGATCAGGACACGGTGTTGAAGGGCCTCGAGAGCGGTGAGATCAAACTCGATGACGGCGTCGACAGCAAAGCCTTCTTCGAGATGCTGTTGCAGAACACCAAGGAAGGTTACTTCTCCGACCCCATCTACGGCGGCAACAAGGATATGGCCGCCTGGAAGATGATCGGCTTCCCGGGCGCGCACTACGATTACAAGGAATGGGTGTCGCGCCACGGCGAACGCGTGCCCTACCCCACCGTGGGATTCAAAGGCCGCCCCGGCTGGACGGAGCGCTGATGACCAGCACGCTCAAACCGGTCGATGCCGTACTGGTGGGCTTCGGCTGGACCGGCGCCATCATGGGCCAGGAACTCTGCGAGGCAGGACTCAATGTACTGGCTTTGGAGCGCGGCCCCTGGCGCGACACAGCCACGGATTTCGCCACTGGATTTGCCCAGGATGAATTGCGCTACATGTGGCGCCACCATTTGTTTCAAAACGTCGCGGACGACACGCTGACGATCCGCAACAACGTCAATCAAGAGGCGCTCCCCATGCGCCATTTGGGCGCGTTTCTGCTCGGCACCGGCGTCGGCAGCGGCGGCGTGCACTGGAACGGTCAGATCTGGCGATTCCTGCCCTCCGACTTCACGACCAAGAGTCATAACCAACAGCGCTACGGCAACAAGTCCGTCACGGACTACGATCTCACGGTTCAGGATTGGGGCACCACCTATGAGGAGCTCGAGCCCTTCTACGACCAGTTCGACAAGCTGTGCGGCACCAGCGGCAAGGCCGGCAATTTGAACGGCAAGATTCAGCCCGGCGGCAACCCCTTCGAGGGTCCGCGCAGCAACGAATATCCCACGCCGCCGATGATCCAAACCTATGCGCCGACCCTATTCGGCAAGGCCGCGGCCGAGCTGGGGCGGCATCCATTCCCGCATCCGACCGGCAATCTCTCCCAGCCCTATACCAACCCCTTGGGTGCGCAACTGGGCGCGTGCACCTACTGTGGATTCTGCGAGAAATTTGGCTGCGGCAACTATTCCAAGGCGAGCCCGCAGACCACCATCCTTCCCTCCCTGATGACCCAGGGCAACTTCACCCTGAAGACCGAGTGCGAAGTCCTCAGGGTGGAATTGACCCCCGACCGCACGCGTGCCACCGGCGTCACGTACGTGAACAGCGCCGGCGAGGAATTTTTCCAACCTGCCGAGATGGTGATTTTGTCCGCTTATATCCTGCAAAACGTCCGCTTGTTGCTGCTCTCCGGCATCGGCCAGCCCTACGATCCGAAAACCGGCGAAGGCGTGGTGGGCAAGAACTACGCCTATCAAACCATGTCGTCGGTGAATGTCTTCTTCGACGACAAGATCTTGAACCCTTTCATCGGCGCGGGCGCCCTGGCCACCGTGATCGATGATTTCAACGGCGATAACTTCGATCACGGGGGCTTAGGCTTCATCGGCGGCGCCTACATCGCGGGAATGGTCACCGGCGGCCGCCCCATAGAGATGATCTACACCCCGGAGGGCACCCCGGCGTGGGGCTTGGAGTGGAAGCACGCGGCGGCGAAGAATTATTTGCGCTCCTTCTCGTTGAGCGTCCATGGCTCCTGCATGAGCCATCGCGGCAACTACCTGGATTTGGATCCCACCTATCGCGACATCCACGGCCGCCCGATGTTGCGCATGACCTTCGACTTCACCGACAACGAACACAAGATGTCCGACTATCTGACGGATCGCGCGGCCGAGGTCGCCCGCGCCATGAACCCTCGGGAGATCAAGCTCAACCGGCGCACCGGCTCCTTCAGCATCAAACCCTATCAAACCACCCACAACACCGGCGGCGCCATCATGGGCGACAACCCGAAGAACAGCGTCGTCAATAAATATCTGCAGTCCTGGGATGTGCCCAATGTGTTCTCCATGGGCGCAGGGGCATTTCCGCAAAACGCCGGCTACAACCCGACCGGCACGGTGGCGGCGCTGGCGTATCAGGCGGCCCACGAAATCAAAGCGCGCTATCTACAGAACCCGGGCCCCCTGGTGCAGGCGTGACGTCCATGAACCGCACACCGCTGCACATCAGCGCACTCGGCCTCGGCCTCGCGATTTTCGCGCGGTCGCACCTCGCGACGGGCCAGGCAGCGCCGAGCCTCCCCGCCCACCCGCTCTCCGGGGTCATCCCGATGCAGATCCTCTCCGGGCCGATTGCCGATTCGACGCCGAACGCAGCTCAGCTGCGGCGCGGGCAGTATTTGGTCGCGGCGGGCGATTGCATGTCCTGTCACCTGCGCCCCGGTGGAGAACCCTTGGCCGGAGGTTTGGGGCTACATACGCCATTCGGCGTCATCTACTCGCCCAACATCACCTCCGATAAGGACACCGGCATTGGCAATTGGACCGCCGAACAGTTTCATCACGCCATGCATGACGGGATCGACGATGAGGGGAACAATCTCTACCCGGCGTTTCCCTATCCTTGGTTCAGGCGGGTCAGCCGCGAAGACGATGACGCCATCCTGGCCTTTCTCCAGACCACACCGGCGGTCAGATACACGCCGCCCAAGAACGACCTTACCTTTCCGCTCAATTTCCGCTCCATGGTGAAAGGCTGGAATCATCTCTATCTCAACTCGCAAGATTTCCAGGCGGATCCCGGCCAATCGGCCGAATGGAATCGCGGCGCCTATCTCGTCAACGGCCTCGGCCATTGTGGCGGCTGTCACACGCCGAAAAACGCGTTCGGCGCGGATAAAAGCAAACTCGAGTTGTACGGAGCCACCCTCGACAACTGGGTGGCGCCGGACCTCACCGGCAATGATCGAACGGGTCTCGGCTCCTGGAGTATCGATGACATCGCCGAATATCTGCACACCGGCCGCAACCGGCACGCAGGCGCCGGCGGCACCATGGCCGATGTCATCACCTATTCCACCTCGTTGTTGAGTGATGCAGACCGTCGCGCGATGGCGGTATACCTCAAGAGCCGGACTGCGAGCCCCAGCGTCGCCGATGCCCGACCCGATCCGGGAGCCATGCGCCGCGGCGCCGCCATTTATTCGGACGCCTGTGCGTCCTGCCACCTGGAAAACGGGGTTGGTCAACCGCGGTACTTTCCGCCGCTCGGACCGAATGCCATGCTGCAGCAGGCCGACCCGATCGGGCTCGAGCACCTGATACTCGCCGGCGGGCGAATCGGCACCAGCCCTCTGCGCCCCTCGCCCCTCACCATGCCCAGCTTCGCCTGGAAGCTGACCGATGAGGAGGTCGCCGATGTGGCGACCTTCATTCGCAACAGCTGGGGCAATCGGGCGGAGCCGGTATCGGCCTCCGCCGTCCGCGATGCGCGAAAAAAATTGACCCCCTCCTCCTACGATCAGAGGGACTGATATCCGGCTAGCCGCAGGGTTCACCTCGCTGAGCGTCAGTGAATACTCACACGCATTGAGGTGTCCTGCCGTTCTCGATCGAGTGATGCGCCGGATCACACGCGCACCCGATGAGATGAGACTGGTCACAGGCTCAATTCCGAGTCGAATCCAATTGGAGTGAACTATGGAGTCGAATTATCTTTCCCGTGATACCTATGGCATGTACAAGAACATCGGCAGCGGTCCCGGCCCTGCGTTGATGGGTGCGGATACGCTGATCGGCAACGACGTGTACAACTCGGCCAATGAAAGCTTGGGTTCGATCAAGGAACTCATGATCGACATGAGCACCGGCAAGATCAGCTACGCCGTGTTGTCCTTCGGCGGCTTTCTGGGAGTGGGCGATCGCCTCTTCGCAGTTCCCTGGCAGGCGCTGAAACTGGACACCACGAACAAGCGCTTCATGCTGAATGCAAGCAAGGAGCAGCTCAAGAACGCGCCGGGCTTCGATAAGGATCATTGGCCCTCAATGGCGGACACGACCTGGGCCTCCGACGTGCACTCTTTCTATGGCATCAAGACCACGGGCCGCTACCAGTAGAGTTTCGGGGACCGGCAGGGACGCTGGCCCCGTTTTGCCCGTTTTGCACTTAGTACCGCGCTAACGGCGGTGAGCACGCAGCTGCGTCACCGATGACGCCGGGCGCGCCGCCTCCGCAGGCGCCGCCGCACTGGCGCCGGTGAGAAGAAGCGACGTCATGTGATCCGGCAGTGCGGCCATGGTGGATAAGAGCTTATCGCCGGCTGCCGGCCGTGCAAGCAGATATCCCTGCAGGCAGATGGGCGCGAGGTCGGCCAGCATGGCCAATTGCTCGTGGCACTCAATGCCTTCGGCCGTCACCTCGAGACCGAGGCTGTGGCAGAGTCCGATCAGCGCGCGGGTGATGGCGGCCGAGCGTGCGCTGGTGTGAATTCCCGCGATCAGTGCGCCGTCCAGCTTGACGCGCGTCAGCGGCAGCTGTTCGAGCGACGCCAACGACGAGTACCCCGTTCCAAAATCATCGAGTGCGATCGACACACCGTGATCCCGCAATTGGCGCAGCACATCGATCGTGGCCACACCGGTCTGCAGCACGTTTTCAGTGAGTTCGATCTCGATGCAATGCGGCGGCAATCGGTATTCGCGCAGCAGGGTCATCACGTGGTCGACGAAGTGATTGTCGAGCAGCTGTCGGGAGGATAGGTTGATGGCGACACGCGCGTCCGGCCAGGCACCGTGGTACCACTGAGCCGCCGTTTTGATCGCGGTGCGCAGCACCCAATCGCTGATTTCCATGATCAGGCCCGATTCCTCGGCAATCGCCATGAATTCCGCCGGCGACGCTCGCCTGCCGTCGGGCAGGCGCCAGCGCAGAAGCGCCTCCACCAGGCGCGTGCTCAGGGTGGCGGCATCGATTTCCGGTTGAAACACCAGTTCGAATTCACCGCGCTCCAGGGCATAGCGCAGCCCTTGTTCGGTGGAGAACTTGGCCGACGCTTCTTCCAACAGCGCCGGACTAAACACGCTCAGCTGGCTGCGCCCCAGCGCTTTCGCACGGAATAGCGCCGCATCTGCAGCGCGCAGCAGCGCCTCGGCGTCCCGGCCGTGATCGGGAAACACGCTTGCACCCACGCTGATGCTGATCATGAGATCGCGGCCGTCAATGGCGAGCGGCTGCTGAAAGGCCCGCACCAACTCCCAACCCATTTCACTCACGCCGTCGACATCCATCACGCCGTCGCAAACGATGGTGAATTCATCGCCGCCGAGGCGTGCGGCAAAGCCGCCGGTACCCGCCCTCGCGCGCAAGCGCTCGGCAATCGCGCCGAGCACGCGGTCACCGAAGGCATGGCCGAGACTGTCGTTGATATTTTTGAAGTTGTCTAGATCGACGAAGAACACACCGACACATGAGATGTTCGCCTGCGCCCGCGTCAGGACGGATTTCAGATGCATGAACAACTGCCGCCGGTTCGGAAGTTGAGTGAGTGCGTCGTGCTCCGCCAGATGCTGCAGCTCGCGCGTCCGCAGGGCGACTTTCGTCTCCAACTGCTCCTGGTAGTTGCGCGCCGTCGCCCGTGCGTCGGCCAATTGTTCAGCCATCTGGTTGAACGAAACGCTCAGGTCGTCGAGTTCCCGGACGCCGCCGCGCTTCACCTGCAGCGGGACTTTTCCCGCGGCGAGCTGGCGCGTTGCGGCCCTCATTTGCCGTACCGGACCGACCACGCTCGCGACCGTGCGAATGGAGATCCACAAGATCAGCGCCAATACCCCGGCGCTCAGCCGTAACATCAGCCGCGCGTACGACGGCTCGCCGCCGGTGGTTGAAGTCGTTTCGGTGGCGTCGGCGACGTTTGCGCCATCGCGCCCGATCGGCAGCGGCCCAGCGGCGTTGGTCAGTGCGACGAGATTTTGCGATTCCAGCGAAAAATTGCTCTCTGTCGCGCGACGTTGCGCATCCATGCGAATCAATGATTCGCGCAGCGCGTCCAGTTTCGCCGCATCGGCATTCACCTGTCTCACCCAACCCGCCCCTTGAGAGTGGATCAAGGCCGCTTCGTTTGCCTTCAGACCGGCGGCGAGGGCCCGCATGTTGGACGTCACCGCGTCGAGGGCGCCCTGATCGTACAAGCCCGATACAGGCAGGCTGGCAAAACTACGTCGGATCGCGTCCAAACTGGAATTAAGATCCACCAGGGACTTGCGCGCGATGACGCGGCCGAAGATCTTCCAGGACTCGGCGAGCGACTTCTTCGTTCGTGTATCCAACGCCTCGAAGCAATTCCAGAAGTCCTTGAGCATCTTCTGTCGGGCATCGGCATCCCGCACCAGTTCGGTGCCGTGAGAGCGGTACATGTCGAGGTATCCACGAAGCTTTTCCCGGTGCTGCGCTGTCTTCTCGATGCTGGGCTGCGACGCATAGGCCAGCGTATGCGCTTCCAATTCGCGGCCCGCGCCGGTGAGTACCTGGTCGCTGTCGGCATCCTGGCCAGCCAGACGCCTGCGTATGGCTGCCTCGTAGTGTTCGATTGCGGCGACCAGTGATTTAGGGGTTGCCTCCCCGCTCTGCGGCCGTGATGAGCTGGTAGTCCGCACCACGCGCGTGGTACGCATGCTCGAGATCTCTTGTTCGATCAGGAAATTTGCGGCAATTGCAAGACCTGCCACGGCCGCGAAAGCAATGCCGAGCCGCGTGCCGATACCCCATCGCAAATCCCACGCTCGAACACGCAAAAGGCGAGGATTAATACCTCTCTCCCAGTCTAAACCGCTGCCGGATTCCAGGCATTTTAGAGATACCTGCGCGGCAAAACTGAGATGCAATCGCACTGCACACGTAGGACTGGAGGGGAATAACCCCCTTTTCGAGCCATCCGCGCGACCGCCCGCTACCTTAAGTTAAGGCGATCCTCGTGGACCCCACCGCCCCCAACCATCGCCCGATCCTTACAACTGGGACTTGATCGGAATGAGCACCACCTCCGCCATCTTTTCCGACAACGGCCGGTTTTTCCATCGGGAAAAATCATAGGAAGTCGAGGCTTTGAGGTCCGCTTCGAAAACCTCCGTCATGCGTTGTGCAAACGCGCTGTCGTAAATGTTCAGGCTCGCCTCATCATTCAACTCGAACGAACGCATGTCGAAATTGGTCGAGCCTACAGAAACCATGTACTGATCGAAGATCAGCATCTTGCAATGGAGCATGGTCGGTTCATACATGTGGATCTCCACCCCCTGCTCGAGAAGCGATCCCCACGCGCGTTTGCTGGCGATGCGGACGGTTTCCGAATCGATGTGCTTGTCGGGCAACAGAAGGCGTATTCGGACTCCGCGCTCCCGTGCCCTGATGAGCTCGCGGCTCATCAGGGCGTCAGGGATGAAATACGCCGCCTCGATGTCGATCGAGCGCTGCGCTGCGGTAATTGCCATGAGATACATGAGCCGCATGCTTTCGCTGCCGCCCGCAGGAGAACTCATGAACATGTGCATCTTTATCCCGGCCACGGGTGTCAACGTCGGAAAGTAAGTGTCCCCATTCAGCACGCGCCCTGTCGTTTTGATCCAGTTGTCGAGGAATGCCGCCTGGAATTGCGCAACGACCGGCCCCTCAATTCTGAAATGCATATCCCGCCAATGGTCCGGATCCTCGGCGTGTCCCGTCCATTGATCCGCGATGCCGACGCCGCCGGTAAAACCGATCCTACCGTCGACGATGAGCACTTTGCGATGCGTGCGATTGTTCAGCTTTCCCAGGCTGTACCAATGCAGCGCGTGGTAACGCTCGATTTCAACACCTGCGTCCTGCATCCGCTCAACCAACTGCGGCGCCATTTTTTGACTACCGAGCCAATCGAGCATGAGGTGTATTTTGACATCGGCCCGCACTCGCTCAATCAGCGCCTCGGCAAATTCCTCGCCGGTGCGGCCGGACCAATAAATGTAAGTCTCAAAGTTGATGGTGTATTGCGCAGCGCGAATGGCTTTGAGCATGGCGGGGAAGATTTGATCGCCGTTTTGCAGCGCCGTCACTTGGTTGCCGGGCAGGATCGCCGGCCCCAGCAGCGTTCCCATCTCACGTTCGAATTGCGGGTCCAGCACGCCGTACAGGTGATGGACCTGATGCTGAACCTTCTTTTCAGGAGTGTGAAAATTGATCAGCACTACCACGGCGATCAGGGTGGTCACGACCGCCGCGGCGATCATCCATATGAGGTGTGCCATGGCCGATTTTTGCATACTTCCGCCGGCATGGTGCTCCGCGAATGTACTATTCGCGCGAATATCACTTTTTGAATCCCAATGAAATGACGAATCCCAGCGATGCGGCGCCCATCACCAGCGTCGCACACCAGCCGACAAGGCGGGAGCGTCGGGAAATCGTAAATTCCCCCATCACTGCGGGGTTGGCTCCCAATTGCATGAGCAGCACCATGATGGGAACCGCGGCGACGGCATTTAGGACGGCGGCCCATACCAGCGCTTTGATCGGGCTGATTTTGAACACATTGGCGACGGCGCCGATCACAGTGGCGAGTGCGATGGTTGCGTAAAAAGCCTTTGCTTGTTTCGGCCGACGCGATAGTCCGACGGGCCACTGCCGCGCTTCACCGAGCGCGTAGGCGGCGGAACCCGCGAGCACGGGAATCGACAGTAGCCCGGTGCCGATGATTCCGAGGGAAAAGAGACCAAACGCGAAGGTGCCGGCCAGAGGCCGCAGCGCCTCCGCCGCCTGAGCCGCGCTTTCCAATTCCTTGACCTGAGAGCCGTGCAAAGTCGCGGCGGCTGTCGCCAAGATGGCAAGCGCCACCAGATTGGAAATCGCCATCCCAACCACGGTGTCCAGTCGAATGCGTGCGAGCGCGCTGCTGCCCTGGCTGGGGTGTTGCAGGAGCGGCTGTCGGATGGGCTCGGTTTTCGTGTCTTCGACCTCCTGGGCGGCCTGCCAGAAGAACAGATACGGACTAATGGTGGTGCCGAGAATCGCGGCCACCATCAGCCAGAATTCTTTGTCGAGAGTGAACCGCGGCAAAAGGAGGCCCGAGAAAAATTGCGGCCAGGGGACATGGACGACGCAAAGAACCGCAAAATAAGCGAAGAGTGAGAGCGTGAGCCATTTTAGAAGGGCGACATAGCGCTTGTGGTGCATGAAGATCTGACCGCCGGCGCACACCAGGGCGAAGGCAGCCAACAGTACCCAGGAGGGGATCGCAGGCACCAGTAGTCGA
>DATLVV010000176.1:0-10560 GCA_035577165.1 Steroidobacteraceae bacterium
CTGGCTGCTCGAAAACCGGCGCGACGACCTGGATATCGAGCGAGCGGTATTGCGCTATGCCGCAAAAGCGACGGAACTGTTCCGCGAGCTGCCGGGCGTTCTCAGCGTCACCGAGCAGGCGCGGTTGAGCGTGCTGCGCTCGCAACTCATCGAACAACACGTGCCCGAGCAGCTGGCATCGCGCATCGCATCCTTGGACGCCCTGCACTGCGCCTTGGACCTGGTGGATGTCGCCAGGGCGTCGCGCCTGGCAGTGGGCTATGTGGCTAGAGCGTATTTCGACCTCGGCGAGCGCATCGGATTGACGTGGATCAAGGAGCAGATCGAACGGCTGTCCGTGGACGGCCATTGGCAGGCGGTGGCGCGCGGTACATTGCGCGACAATTTGTATGCGTTGCAGCGGAAGATTACGGGCGCGGTGCTGGCACGCAAGGGCCGGGACGCCGCTGCTCGCGTCAGCCAGTGGATTGAACAGCATTCCACCGGGGTCGATTGGTTGAAAGGGCTGGTCGTGGATCTGCGCACCGGGTCGGCACCGGATTTCGCCACTTTGTCCGTCGCCTTGCAGGCGGTCAGACGTCTGGCGCAGGATTGACGGGGTGATTCTACAAGCCGCAAATTTTGGCCGCGAGTATCTGCAAGAGCGCATTGGACGGGAATTCATGCTTGCCCGGCACATCGGGGTCGTGGTCGAGTCCGCCGACGATGCCGCGGTCGTGCTGCGCGCGCCGCTCGGACCGAACGCCAATCACCAAGGCACGGCATTCGGCGGCAGCCTCTATTCGCTCTCGGTGTTGACGGGTTGGGCCTGGCTCACCCGCTATCTGGCCGCACGCAATATCTCCGCCGATGCCGTCATTCAAGAATCGAACACGCGCTTTCTGATCCCGGTCGAGGGTGAATTGCGTGCCTGCGCCGAATCGCCCTCCGCGGCGCAGCTCGCCAGATTTCGCAAAATGCTGCAACGTGCGGGCCGCGGGCGGATCAAATTGCGCGTCCACATCACGTACCGCGAGACCCTCGCCACCCTCTTCGAGGGCGTATTTGTCGCGGCCATGCGTCGCTAGGAGGAAAATTGCCCGGAAAACTCATCTTGGTTCGTCACGGACAAAGTGTTTGGAATGTCGAGAATCTTTTCACGGGCTGGCATGACGTCGACCTGAGCGATCAGGGCCGCGTGGAGGCTGAGCAGGCAGGGCGCGAACTGCTGCGTGAAAAGCTGGAGCCGAATATCGCCTTCACGTCGGTGCTGAAGCGGGCCATCCGCACGCTGTGGATGATCATGGACACGACCGATCGCATGTGGATCACGGTGGAGCGCCACTGGCGGCTCAACGAGCGCCACTACGGCGCCCTGCAGGGGCTCAACAAGGCACAAACGGTGGCGAAGCACGGCGAAGCGCAGGTCAAGATTTGGCGCCGCAGCTACGACATTCCCCCGCCTCCCCTGGACCTGGATGACCCGCGGCATCCGCGTTTCGATCCTCGTTACGCCGATGTTGCCGCAGCCTCATTACCCGCCGCCGAATCGCTCAAAGATACCCTGTCGAGGGTCCTGCCCTATTGGGAGTCGCGAATCGTCCCGGAGCTGCGGGCCGACAAAGACGTGCTCATCGTCGCGCATGGAAATTCACTGCGCGCCTTGGTGAAAATGCTCGACATGATGTCGGAGAGCGACATCGTGGAATTCAACATCCCGACCGGCATCCCGATACTGTACGAATTGGACGAGCAGCTGCAATCGCTCGGCCGACGCTTCCTCGGCGACCCGGATGCCATCGCAGCCGCCCAGGACGCCGTACGCCGGCAAACCGAGAAAAAATAGGCGTCAGGTATCCGGGGCGATGGCCACTTTGAGGCCGGACAGTGCATCGGTGAAATCGACTTGGCAGGACAGGCGCGATGTGGGTTCGCGAAAGTCGGGCAATTCCCTGAGCAACTCCAGCTCATCGCTTTGCGGCTTGGGCAAACGGCCGGCCCAACTTTCATCGACGTACACGTGACAGGTGGCGCAGGAACAGAGACCTCCGCAAATCGCAGCGACGCCATAATCGAGCTCGCGCAGAATCTCCATCACCTTGAGACCGGGCTTTGCCTCGATGTCATGCTCTTTCCCGTCCCGGTCCACTACAATCATCCGCGCCATTGAGATCTCCGTTAAGGTATTCCGCTGCCGGGGTTCGCCGCCAGGGCGGCTAGTGTGCCGGAAGTTAATCACTCCGACTACTTGGATGCATGAGGCGCGCTGCCAGCAGCCGCGCGCGCGCCGCCACTCCCTCCTCCGCCGTCCCGGCTTTCCCAGCGCCGTGCAGATTCAAGTAAAGTTCGCTCCACAACAAGCAAACGTAGTCATACAGCCAAGCCAGCCGCCGCAGCCGCAATTGTTCATCGGGCGCCGGCGCGCGGCCCAGGTACTGCGCCAACAAGTCCTGCTGGAGTTCACGCTCCAGATCGGTGTTGGCGCTCCACCCCGCCAAATCCCACAGCGGATCTGAGGCGTGCGCGTACTCCCAATCGAGCAGGACCAAGGCGCCGCGCGAGTCCAACGTGGCGGCGCAGTCGACCAAGTTCAAGGGGTGCAGGTCGCTGTGGCAAAGCACCCGGCTGCCGCTCGGCAGCGCCGCCAGCGCGGCCAGCTGCGCCGCGGCGGCAGCGCGCAGCGCGGCATTGTCCGCCGCGGCACGCTGCGCAGAGGCCTCGCCATAATGGGCAATCCATTGCGCGGGGCTCATGACACGCGGCGGCGCCGGCAGGGGCAGGGCGTGTATCCGGCGAATGAGCTCGGCCATTCGCGAAATATTGGATGGCTGCCGCAGCTCCGCCGGAAGCCAGCGCCGTCCCTGGGCCCAGCGCGAGATCAGAACCCCGCGCTTGGGATCGCTGTACACCGACGCAGGCGCAAGCTGCGCGGCGACGGCGCTTTCGAGCACCCGCGCCTCCCACTCTCGATCGACCCCCAGATGGGGATTCGTGGCCGAGGTCCGCATGGCGTAGCTGCAGCCGTCGCGCTGCACCCGGTAGGTCGCGTTGACGAGTCCTGCGCCCAAGCGACGGATTTCAGGCCTGCCCTCGCCCGGAACGTGGCGGGCCGCGATGGATTCGAGTTCATCCGGCAGCATAGGCCGCCACCGGCAGAGTGCGGCGCCATTGCCGCATCCCGATCACGATCAGCATCAGATACAAAGCGAATAACAGCGTGGTGAGATACAAGTGCCGGGTGAAGTACAGGCACAAACTGACGGAATCGATCACCAGCCACCAGTGCCAGTTCTCATACACCTTGCGCGCAACCAGAAAGGTGGCAAAGACGCTGGACCACGTGACCATCGAATCCACAAAGGGCCACGCAGCGGGGGTAAATCGACGCAGAAAATACCAGCTGAGGACCGACAGTGCCAAAACCCCCCATGCGCCCGCCGCCTGCCGCAGCAGCGGCCAGCGGCTGACGGCAAGAGCGGTGCCCTCGCTGCCCCGCCGCCATTGCCAGAATCCATAAACCGCCATGGCTGCATAGAAGGCGTTCAGCAGGGACTCCATGTACAGACGGGCGGTGAACAGCACCCAAACGTACAGGCAGGAACTGACGAAGGCGGCCGCCCAACACTCGATCCGCTGCCGAATCGCCAACAGGAGGTACGCCACGGCCAGCGCCGCGGCAATGATTTCGACCCAGCTCGTGTCGTGCCAGGCACTCACGAGCTGGATCGAAAGATCGCGAATCACGGTGGTGCCAAGCCCGGGAGCACTTTCATGACGAACACGAGCTGCGGCGCCCCGCCGGCCGTGGCTGAGCGGGTCATTTCCTCGGTCAGTATCGCCATGATCTCAACGAGCGGACCCCAAATCTGAGTCGACAGCGCGTTGGTGCGTACGCTCAGACCCGGATGGGTATTCAAACGATCGATGAAGGCTTGGATGGGCGACCGGTACTCGCCGGTCAACGGGTACATGCTGATTTCGACTGCCGCACGCATTTTATGATTCACCTACTCCCTACGCCGGCATTAACCGGGTCAGGTTCAACGGGTTCGCAGGTGAATCGAGGAGCCGATTTCCCGCATCTCAGGCCTTGGCAAGACCACCCCTTCGGTTCATACAAGTGTAGCCTGCGGCGCGGATGCGTGCAAAACTCAACCGATAGGCTGCGGAGACACCCTTGCGTATTTTCCAAGTAGACGCCTTTACGTCCACACGCTTCACCGGCAATCCAGCGACCGTCGTCCTCGACGCCGACGGTCAAAGCGACGCCACCCTGCTCGCCGTGGCCGGCGAGTTCTCCCACGCCGAAGTGGCATTCGTGTTCGCCGCAAATGGCCCGGACCATGATGTTCGGCTGCGTTTCTTCAACGCCCGCAAGGAGGCACCCTTCGTCGGGCACGCGACCGTGGCCGCCCATGCAGTGCTGCTCACGTTGGGAAGGCGCGGCGCAGGCGTCTGCCGTCAACACTCCGGTACCGGCATCATCGAGGTCAACGCCCAGGTCGATCAAGCCGCGGCAGGCGCGCAAAGCCTCATAGAATTTCGTCAGGCGGTGCCCGAACTCGACCCTCCGTTGCCGTTCAAGACCACACTGCGCGTCGCCGAAGCGCTGCGTCTTCCCGCCACTCAACTGCACGAGATCATGCCGGCACGGATCGCCCACAAGGGCAGCAGCCGGCTGCTGGTGCCGATCGCTGATGCCCGGCAGCTGGACGCTCTCGCCCCGAATGTCGACACTCTGCTGTCGCTCGGCACTGAACTCGGCACGGAAGGTTTCTTTGTCTTCGCCCTCGATCGAAACTCGGACGAACTGTCGACCGAATCGCGCATGTTCTGCCCCGCGCTCGGCATCCCGGAGGATCCGGTCAGCGGCAACGCGCATGCCATGCTGGCCGCCTACCTGTGGGATATTGGCCAGTTCGGCAAGAACTCCACCACCTTCATCGGCCGCCAAGGCCGCCAGATGAAGCGGCCGGGAGAGGTGAATGTGAAACTCGAGATCGATCAGGGTGCCTTGGTGGCCGCCCATATCGGCGGCGCGGCGGTTATCGTCAGTGAAGGCACCCTGGCGTTTTAAGCCGCCGGTAGATCAAGCTTCAAGGCAGCAGCAACGGCTTCAACCTTGGCCTTCACATCTTTTGCAGTGCTGACCGCCTCGTCCAGGTTGCCTGCGGCAAACGCCGCCTGCGCCTTGGACCAGAGCGCGGTCGCGTCTCCCGCGGCGCCCTTCGCCGCGTTCAAATCGAGGCCCGCCGCCATCTTCCTGCCGGGTTTCTTGCTCAGTTCTTCAATGCGGTCTTGAACCGCGGTCACCTCTGCGGGCACCGTGGCCGCGAGTGCGGACCAGGTTTCATTCAGCGACTTCAAGACTTCGTCCTTCCTGGCGGCCGCGGCCGTCGCCAATTCCTGCGCCGAGCTCAGCACCGCGGGGGCGGACGTCACCACGGCAGCGTAGTCCTGTTTGGCGAAGGAGGCCTTCAGGGCGTCGAGCTTGGATTGCACGACCGCCAGCTGATCGGGGATATATTTCGCGGCTTCGGACGAGGCGGCGGTCACCACCGACTCGACATCGCTGATTAGTTTTTGCGCCGGCTCTTTCTGGCCCGCGCAGGCAGCCAGGATGAGCGCAGCCATGGAAATCACGGCGTAACGACTGGTTCGTTGGAACATGTGCATGGGCTCCTCCTGCAAATTCTAGCTCAATTCGCGCCTCGCGCGTTCCAGCCACTCAGCCTGGGCCTTGCGATAGTGCGCGGGTCCGAGCTGCGCGCTGTCCAACAGGTCTTTGAGAACACGGTTTGCTTCCGGCAAATTGCCGCGCCGCTTGAGGAGCAGTCCATAACGCAGACGCGCTTCGGCGCCTGGAAAACCCGGTGCCAGCGTTGCATACACCCGCTCGGCCTCGTCGAGTGCATTCTCGGCTTCCAGAGTGCGGGCGTACAACAATTGCGCATCGGCCGATTTGAAGTCGTGATTGTGCTGCCACAATCGCTCGAGTGCGGCGCGCGCCGCCGCGTAGTCCTGCTTGCCGAACTGCGCCCGCGCCAGGCCCATCAACAAGCTCGGATCGTGTTCGAAGATGCCCTTCAATCCACCTTGAAAGACATCGACGGCGGCATCGAATTGATTGCGCTCCAGAAGCTCCTCGGCGAGCCGGCGGCGCGCGTCGACATTGCCGGAAATTTCCACCTCCGCGCTGGCGCGGCGCAGGTCGCGATCCGGATCCATCATGCGCTGCACGCCCGATTTGGCGCGACGCGCCGTCTTGCCGCCCAACAGCTCCGGCAGGATCTCCACGACTACATAGGCGATGGACCCCACCAGCGGCAGCAGTCCGAGCGCCAGGATCCAGATCATGTTTCGGCCGGTCTTGATGACGTGCACGATCAGGCCAACCTGAATGGCGATCGATAATATCGAAATGAGGTACAAGGGCGAATCTCCGGGTACGCAAAGCTCGAGGCTCAAGAACCCGTCATTGTAGCGAGAACCGGCAGGTTCTCGCAGGCATCGATGTCCACGCCTCGCAGGCAGCGGGTTAGCGCTCTGCTACGCGAATCCGGCGTTCGACTTCGCGGCAGTTGGACCAGCCGATATTCGACAAGGAGTAGCCCAGTACGTGCTGCGAGCGTGCGTCCACCGTGGCCTCCATCTCGCAGCCGTGGAAACCGGTGGGAGCGCCGGCGGGCTTCTCCGGGAGAAACCACACGTACACCCACTTCGTCGAGGTCTGGTCGATTTTGCGCGGTTCGCCGAAAGCTTCCTGCAAGCGGCTCACGGGCTTGCCCACGTTGTCGGCAGCGATGCGCGACACCGATCGAACGGCATAGGCGGAGTGGCCGCAACCCGTCAACGTCAATACGGCGAACGCGGTGCTGAAGGCCGCGACACGCAACATAATTCCCAGCCTTTGATCCGGTGCCATGGGGCGCAGTCTTGCCGGTTGCTTGGAGTCTTGCCGCAGACTCAGGTCGCAGAATGGGAATCTACCTCGTACCCGCGCCCATTATGTAAACGCAATGCGTGCGTCATGCCGCGCGGCAAGTCCTCCGGATGATGCACGGCAATGATCAGCGTCAACCGCCTCATCAGTGTTTCCAACAAACGTTTCATCATGGCCCGCTGCCTGGGATCGAGTCCGGTCAGCGGCTCATCCAGCAATAGCATGCGCGGATCCGCCGCCATGGCGCGCGCAATGAGCGCGCGGCGCAGTTGCCCGTAGGATAATTCTCGAGGCCGGCTTTTGGCGGCCGCAAGCAGGCCGAAGAACTTCAGCCAGCGCGCCGCCACCCGGCGGTCCTGCGCCGTCGGTTCATCCACGAGTCCGATGCTCGAGTGTCGGCCGCTGGCCACCAGATCGAATACGGTGACATCGATGGCGTAGTCGCCCTGCAGTTCCGCGGAGACGTAGCCGACCTGCCGCTTCCATTCGGTAAGGGATGTGCCTTCCGGAAATCCGCTGCGCTCGATTCGTCCGCCCAAAGCGGGTGAGAGATCCCCGTACAGCAGTTTCAGAAGACTGGATTTTCCCGAGCCGTTCGCACCATACACCGCCCAGTGCTCGCCCTTGCGAACCTGCCAATTGAGGTTGCGCAACACCGAGCGATACTCGACGTACAGATGCACCTTCGAGAGGCGCAGCACAGCGGTGCCGGCCTGCGCGGCCGGGGTTCGCGCGCGCTTGCGCACGGCGCCCCCTGCGCTCTCCCCCGCCCGCGTGCTGAGGCGCTCGAGATCCGCCGCAAGCATCCGCCTGACGGCGCGTACCTCTCCGTCCGCGAGTTCCAGGAGGCGGCCAGTTCCCCGCGGCACGTCGGCGGCACGATGCGCGCTGACCACCCAGGATTGGCCGCGGCGGCGCGCGGCCTCGAGCACCGCATCCATGCGACGTCGATAAGCAGGGTCGAGCCCGTTGTAGGGCTCGTCGAGCAGCAACCAGTCCGGATGTTGAACCAGCACGCGCGCCAACAACGCCAGACGCTTCTGGCCATAAGACAAGGTCAAGAATTGGCGGCCGGCGTGACGGCGCAGTCCGCAGGCTCGCAGTGTGGCCGCCACGCGCGTGGCCTCCGACGTCGTGACGGGTCGCAGCAAAAGATCCGTGCGATGCAGTCCGCTCGCCACCAGGTCGCGCACCCGCAGGTTCCAGCCATAGCGGGCATACTTGTCCTGCAGTTCGGCGCCCACATAGGCGACCCGTGCCTTGGCGTCGATCAGATCCACCGGCAGGCGGCCGACCCGGTACGTTCGCCCGCTGCCGTGCGGCCTCGGCGACCGCGCTGTTCGTTCTTTGCCGGGCGTGGGCCAGACGTCGCCGCTCAGCAGCTTGAGCAACTGGGTCTTGCCGGCGCCGTTGTCGCCGAGCAATGCCCAGCGCTCGCCGGGACGCAGCCGCCAGCAAATATCACTCAACACCCATTTGTGGCCGCGCCGCACGCTCACCGCATGCAGCAGGATCGCGAGCCGTTCCCTCATGGTTGGCTGAGCCGCCAGACGCCGTCGCGTTCGCCGGCGCGGCTCTCGCGCGCCAACTTGATCAAGTGTGCTTCCAAGGTGAGGCGCGCCCAAACGTGCCGCTCGGGCGCAACATCATCGTAGACCACGGGAACGAGCTCATCGAGCGTGGCGCCGTGCAGGCGCCGCAAGCCGTTCAGCACTTTTTCTTCGCGTGCCAGGCGATGGGCCCGCAATGCCCTCACGATCTCTTTGCCGCGCTCCATCACACCGCCGTGTCCCGGCGCTATGCGCTCGAAGTCGTGGGATTGCAGTTTGTCGAGTGAGTGCAGGTACGCCGACATGTCGCCGTCGGGCGGCAGAATCACCGGCGAGACCCCTTCGAGCACGTGATCGCCGGTGAACAACAGCCGCTCACGTTCCCATAGGTAGCACACGCAATTGGACGCGTGTCCGGGAGTATGGATCGCGGTCAAGCGGCACTCCCCGAGCGACAGGCACTCACCGTCGCCGGGTAAATATTGGGGTGCAAAAGTCGTGTCCTGTCGGCCGTCCGCTGGAGGCGGCAGGCCGATGATTTGCGCGCCGGTGTGCCGGGCAAGGCGGCTCACGAGCGGCGAATGATCGGGATGCGAGTGTGTTGCAACGATCCAGCGAATGGCGGGGCCGGCCGCCGCCAGGATGGCTGCCAAATGTCGCGCCTCGTCGGGTCCGGGATCCAGCACCGCGACTTCGCGCTCACCCAGCAGATACGTGTTGGTTCCGGGTCCCGTCATGAGACCTGCATTGCCGGCAAGGATTCGGCGCACGCCTTGGCCTACCGATTCGCACTTGCCGGGGACCATGGGTGTCATGTGCAAATTAATTTTTCAAACTGCGGGCCTGCGCGCGGGCCGTTTTCGAATATTCGGCGTGTCGGTGACGTCGGTCGCATTCTGACATAGTTGCGATGAGCGGCGGAGCCGCTACACTGGGAGACATGTCAAAGTCACCGAACGCCAGACGAATTGGTGGACCACTGTCTTGGGAACAAATGGCACGTCCCGACACGGAACAGTGCCAGCGATTTTTGGCCGAGTCGTTGTCTTTGCTGCTGGCCGACCTGCTGCGGTCTGTTTTGTCGGACGCCAGCCCCGCCCTGCCCGCGGACGAATCAGCAGTCGAACGCTACCGCAATCTCGCGGATTCCCTGGCGGAGGGCGAATCGCGCCGCCGCACCAGCATCGGCATCACTCGTGCGGGCCTGGCCAAGCGCTGCGTGACCTGGCTCAAATTGCTGCTGACCCCGCCGCCGAACGCCCATTCCAGCGCTGCAATGCGCGAATTCGTCGACGCCTTGGGGCTGTTCCCGGCGCTTTTCGACAGCGAGCCCTCCGCCCGTTCCCGGCGAGCTCGGCTAACCTGGCTGCTCACCCATGACAGACGGTTGGACGCGAGCACCCGGGAGGCCGCAACCGCCCTGATCGAGGCCTGCGAACATTTAGGGGTTCTCCTCTGGCCGGATGCCGAAACTGCCTGAACCGGGCCGCTGACGCATTTGCGTGTCAATTGCCTGGACCGGCGTATAATACGAAGTTAACCCGTTGTTCTTACGGGACCCTTAGGTTTTCGTGAAGGCCGGAGTTTTGAATGCAAACCCCTCCCACACCTGAAACAAAAGACGCCGCGGCTCCCACAGTCGACAAGTCGCGCTTCAAGTTTCAAAAATTGCTGCAGCCGTTTACGATCGAGCGCGGCATCGCGACGCCGATCATTTGGTTCCTATTGGACTGGCTGGTGCTCGGGGTGTCGATCGCGAGTTTGCTGTTCGTCGAAGCCTGGTGGGTAAAAGTGTTCGCATCCTTGGTGGCGGCGCTGTGGATCGCGCGCCTGTTCGTCATCGGACACGATGCCTGCCACGGCTCGTACACGCCCAACAAGACGCTCAACAAGTGGATCGGGCGAATCGCGTTCCTGCCTTCGCTGACGCCGTATAGCCTGTGGGAGATCGGCCATAATCTCGCGCACCACGGATTCACCAATCTGAAAGGCCGCGACTACGTTTGGACTCCGTATTCACCCACCGAATTTGCGCGCCTGCCGTGGATTCGCCGCCTGCTCGAACGCATCTATCGCAGCGGCGTCGGC
>DATLVV010000177.1:0-2612 GCA_035577165.1 Steroidobacteraceae bacterium
CATCGGCACCAGGCTGTGATCGGTCATGCCCGGCGTGGTGTTGATTTCGATGAAATAGAATTGGCCGCTGACAGGGTCGCGCATGAAGTCGACGCGGCCCCAGCCGCAGCAATCGGTGACCTTGAAGGCCGCCAGCGCCGCCGCCTGCAGCTCGGCTTCCTCGGCGCTGTCGAGACCGCTCGGGCAGTGATACTGCGTGTCATTGCGAAAATATTTGGCCTGATAGTCGTAGAACTCGGTCGCCGGTTGAATGCGGATCGAGGGCAGGCCGCAGGCTTGCAGCACCCCCACCGTGTACTCGGCGCCGGCGATGAATGCTTCGGCAAACACCAAGGGATCGACGGCGCGCGCCTCGGCGTACGCCTGGGTCAATTCCGCGGCGGTCTTGACCTTGGTGATGCCGACGCTCGAGCCCTGCGACGCGGGCTTGACCATCATCGGCAGACCGATGCGCTCGAGAGCGCGCGGCAAATCCGCCGGGCCCGCGAGCACGGCATAGTCGGGCGCGGCGTAACCCGCGCCGACTACGACCCGCTTGGTCTTGAGCTTGTCCATGGTCAGGGCCGAGGCGAGCACACCGCTGCCGGTGTAGGGAATGCCCAACCACTCGAGCGCGCCCTGCATCGCGCCATCCTCGCCCCCGGGCCCATGCAGGATGATGAATGCCCGTGCGAAGCCGGCGCTCTTGAGTTCTGCGATCGGCCGCTCCTGCGGATCGAAGGCGTGGGCGTCGACGCCGCGGCGCTTGAGCGCGGCCAGCACGGCATTGCCGGAGATCAACGATATCTCGCGTTCACTTGAATCACCTCCCAGTAGTACTGCGGTCTTGCCGAACTCGGCGGCGCGGGTGACCCGCGGGAATTGTGTCTTGGTGTGCAACAGGCTCATGACGGGACCCCGACGATGCGCACTTCGGTCACGAGTTCGATGCCGTGAACCTGGGCGACGGTGCGCTGCACATGCTCGATCAGCGCCTCGACCTCGGCCGCAAGCGCGTGCCCATGATTGATGATGAAATTTGCATGCTTGTCCGAGACCGAGGCGTCGCCGATGCGGCAGCCCTTGAGTCCGGCGCTTTCGATCAGGCGCGCAGCGTGATCCCCCGGGGGATTGGTGAACACCGAGCCGCAGCTCCATTCACCGATGGGCTGCGACCGCTTGCGCTTCTCGAGCAGTTCACGGATGGCGTTGGTGTTGACGGCGGGCGCGCGCGCGAACTCGAGTTGCGCGCCTATGAACCATTCGTTCGCAGCCCCCGCCACCTTGCGGTAGCCGATGTCGAAATCGCCGGGTTTGCGCGTATGGCGGACGCCGCGGCGGTCGAGCACGTCGACGTCGATCACGTGCTGCCAGGTCTCGCCGCCCCAGGCGCCGGCATTCATGGCCAGTGCGCCGCCGAGGGTGCCGGGAATGCCGGCCAGGAATTCCGCCGGCCCCAATCCCCATTTCACGCACTGCCGGGCGATGCGCCCACAGGGCACGCCGGCCTCGACCTGAATGCGGGTGGCGCTCAGGCGTTCGAGCCCTCCCAGCGCGCCGTGCGTGGCGATGACGGCACCGCGAATCCCGCCGTCGCGCACCAAGAGATTGCTGCCGAGTCCGATCCACAGCAGCGGCAGGTCCGGCGGCAATTGGCGCATGAAGGCGGCCAGATCCATGACGTCGCGCGGCGTGAAGAAAAGATCCGCCGGCCCGCCCACATGCCATGAGGTGTGTTTCGCCATCGACACGTCGTGCATGACCCGCGTGGCATATTCTGGCGCCAACGTCGAGAATCGCTGTGCGCTCATGCCGTCTCCTCGAAGCGGCTCTTGAGTTCCTGGGCGACTGCGCCGATGTTGCCGGCGCCCATGAGCAGCACCACGTCGCCGTCATGCACCACGCCGCGCAGCGAGTCGGCCAGATCGTCGGTGCGCTCGACGAACACCGGTTCGACCAATCCGCGGGTGCGCACCGCGCGGCAAATGGCGCGGCCGTCGGCGCCTGCGATCGGCGCTTCACCGGCCGCGTACACCTCGGTCACCAACAACACGTCGCAGGCGCTCAAGGCCCGCCCGAAATCGTCGAGCAGATCGCGCGTCCGCGTGTAGCGATGCGGCTGGAAGGCGAGCACCAAACGCCGCTCGGGCCAGCCTTGCCGCACGGCCTCGAGCGTCGCCGAGATCTCCGTTGGATGATGGCCGTAGTCGTCGACGATCAGCGCACGGCCGTCCGCCCACTGAATCTCGCCCAGCTGTTGCAGGCGGCGCTCGATGCCCTGGAACTGCGCCAGCGCCCGCTGAATCGCAGCATCCGGGATGTCGAGTTCGGTGGCCACCGCGACCGCGGCCAGCGAGTTCAGCACATTGTGGCGGCCGGGCAGATTGACGGTGAGCGCCAGCGGCTCATGGCCCCCGCGCAGCACCCGGAAGTGCGACTGCAGGCCGTCGCGCACCACGTCGACGGCGCGAATGTCCGTCTCCGGCCCGAAGCCATAGGTGTGGTAGGGGCGCGCCACGGACTCGAGAATGCTCTGCACGTGTTCATCGTCGGTGCACAGCACCGCCAGCCCGTAGAACGGCAAATTGTGCAGGAAGTCGATGAAGCTCTGTTTGAGGCGCGAAAAGTCGCCC
>DATLVV010000178.1:0-8158 GCA_035577165.1 Steroidobacteraceae bacterium
GATTTGCGGGGTGTACGACGCCAAGAGCACCGGCTTCGTGCCGGGCGGCGCCTCGTTGCACAATTGCATGAGCGGACACGGCCCTGATGCGGCAACCTTCGAACGAGCGAGTGCTGCCGACACATCGATCCCGGTTCACATTGCGGACACCATGGCGTTCATGTTTGAGACCCGTCAAATTATCAAGCCGACGCGCGGGGCGCGGTCCGGAACGCCGCCGCTGCAGAGTGATTACATGTCTCATTGGCTCGGCCTCAAGAAACGGTTCGAGCCGAACCGTCCGTGAGCGGCGCCGTGCTACTCGATGAAACGCACGATCCGCGGGCGCGCAGTTGGCTCGACTCTGCGAATCGCGAGAGCGGTGATTTCCCCATTCAGAATTTGCCTTTCGCCGTATTCCGCCGTGCAGGGTCCGCCGAAGAGTTTCGGGGCGGTGTCGCCATTGGCGATCAGATCATCGATCTCGCGGTCCTGGCGGCGCGCGGGATATTCCAAGGACAAGCGGCGCAAGGGATTCGCGCGGGCGCGGATTCTTCGCTCAACTCGCTGATGCAGCTTGGGCCCGAGGTCTCGGGCGCGGTGCGTCACGCCCTGTTCGAGGGCCTGCTGGCGGGATCGCACCACCAAGCTGCACTGCAGAGCTGCCTGGTGCCGCAAAGCAGCGCGCAATATTCACTACCCGCCCAAATCGGTGACTACACCGATTTTTATGCGTCCATCTATCACGCCACGGCGGTGGGCCGGTTGATGCGGCCGGACAAGCCGCTGCTGCCGAACTATGAATGGATTCCTATCGGCTACCATGGGCGCAGTTCCTCCATCGACGTGTCGGGCCAGACCTTCCACCGGCCCCGCGGGCAACGACTGCCGCCGGGCGCGCTGCAACCCGTCGTCGGCGCTTCCACGCGTCTGGACTACGAACTCGAGCTCGGGGTTTTCGTCGGCCGCGGCAATTCAGCGGGGATGGCGATTCCCATTGCCGATGCAGAGGCGCATATCTTCGGCATGTGCCTGCTCAACGACTGGTCAGCGCGCGACTTACAGACCTGGGAATACCAGCCGTTGGGGCCCTTCCTGGCGAAAAATTTCGCGACCACGATTTCGCCCTGGATCGTCACTCTGCAGGCGCTGGCCCCGTTTCGGGTTCCGCCCGTGCGGCCCGAGAACAGCCCCCCACTCCTGCCATACTTGAGCTCACCCATGGACCGCGAGGCAGGGGCCCTGGATATCCGGCTCGAAGCGCTGCTGCAAAGCGAGGCCATGCGTGCGCGGCAACAGCCGCCCCACCGTCTGTCGCTCACCAGTTTTCGTCACGCTTACTGGACGATTGCGCAATTGATATCGCACCACAGCATGAACGGTTGCAATCTGCGCCCGGGTGATCTGCTGGGAACCGGAACTCAGTCGGGACCCACTCCCGAAGAAGCCGGCTCATTGTTGGAGTTGAGTATCGGCGGCAGCCGGCCGATTCAGTTCGACGGCGAGACGCGAACTTTTTTGGAGGACGGCGACAGCGTCATTCTTCGCGCTTGGTGTGAAAGCCCCCATGCCGCGCGCATCGGTTTTGGCGAAGCGCAGGGACGCATACTTCCCGCAGTCGGCTGATCAGTCGATCGATGCCTGATCAAACGGTCGTTCTGACAAAAAGATAAGAGTTTCTCCTACACCGCGATGAATAGTTTGGCGGCACAATCGGCCTACTCTCAATGCGACAAGGATTGCGGAGGAGACGTGTATATCCTCATCATTAGCCTGCTGGTCCTGGTGTTATTCGCAGCCTTGACACTGGGATTAGTGAGCGTGCTCCAAGAATTGGTAGAACGCTACTGCCAAAGTGAGCCGATGTTCGGCGAACAGGGTCCTATCTTCCATGATCAGGATGCCGAGCAGCAGCAATCCCGATCGCAATTCACCTGGCAGTCTCGCTCCCACTCTCAGGGTCCTGACTGAGTCGATTTGCGCCTTGCGGCGTTGCGGCATCCGGATCCGCAGGCACTGCGTCCGCCGAAGGCGCGGTTTCAGTGACCGGCGCTGCCTTGACCGGCGCCGGCGGTGTTTCGGGCTGCCGTAAATTGGGATTCTCGGCTTCGAGCCCCACCGTGGCGATCACCCCGTCGGCTTTCTGCAGGACCTCGCGCGCGTACTCCCAATGAATCGCGACGGTGGTTTCACCGACCGCCTGGCGCAGCATTTCAGCAAACTGATCGATGTTGGGCTCAAAGCTCTGCCCCTGCGCATCCACCGGCGGATGCGCTTCCAGCAGCAATTCACCGTCGATCCACGCCACCTTCACCGGCTCGTTGATGAGCCGCACCGACGTGCCCACGGGAATCAACGGAAACAAAGCGGCGACATCATCGGGATACATGCGGATGCAGCCATGAGTCACCGCCAGCCCGACCGCGATGGGGTTGTTCGTGCCATGAATCAAATAGGTGCCCCTGCCGGCGGCCAGGCGCATGGCAAAGGCCCCGAGCGGATTGTCCGGTCCCGGCGGCACCTGCGCGGGCAAGGGATCGCCTGCCGCGGCGTGTTCCTTTCGGACCGATTCCGGCGGATACCAAGTCGGATCCTTTTGCTTGCTGGTGACATGGGTCACGCCCAGGGGTGTACGCCAATCCATCTTGCCGATGCTCACCGGATAGGTGATGACCTCAATCGGACCGCCGCGCTTTGGCTTCGGGTAGAAATAGAGCCGATGCTCGGGCAGATTGACGACAATGCCTTCGTGCGGGCCGGGCGGCAAAATATGACGGCCGGGCACCAACAGCTTTTTGCCGGCGCCAGGCAACCACGGATCAACCGTCGGATTGACCCGGATCAGCTCTTCGGACCCCAAACTGAATTTTGCGGCGAGATCGTACAGCGTGTCTTCATAGACCGTCTCGACGCTCTGGTCCTCACCCACCACCACCGTGTCGCGGGTTGCAAGCGTGTACACCGTGGCCCACGCGCAATCCGCGCCGGCGAATGCCAGGATGCCAATCAGCGCTGCTATACATTTCACGCCATTAGATTAGCACGCGTCGCCGAAAGCGAAGAACCCGCGCCATGCCTGCAGCGGCGAGCCCCAGCAGCGCCAGAACATCGATGCCGCCACCGCCGCCGCCGGACTTCGCTGGCGGCGGCGCGGGCGGCGGGGGTGCTGCTTTCGGAATGAGTGCAAAGGCGGCGTCCGCCTGCACGAATCCGTAACCTGAATCAAAATTCGGCGATGCTGTACCCATCGGCAAGGCACTGCTGCGCAGCGCCTGATAAATCTGCGCCGGCGTGAGCGCCGGGTTGGCCTCCAACATCAACGCAGCAATACTGGCCACATGCGGCGTGGCGGCCGATGTGCCGAAGAAATTCGGATAGCTGGTATTGTTTTGACAGTCCGTGATGTTGGTGACGACCTGGCTCGCGGTCAGGGTGAAGCCCAAGAAGGTGTCGTTGCCGCCATTGGGGCCCACGAAATCCGGCTTCTGGCGAACAATGGGAGTTGCGAGCCGGTTGCCCGCGCTGTCGAACAAAATCGGCGAGCCGCCTGCAGCGGAGAAATACTCCAGTCCCAGGTTGTGGCCGCAGGCCGGCGTATTTAGATAGAACGCCGCGCCCACGGCGGCGGCGCCTGCCGCACCGGGATGTCCCTGCAGCGTCGCGTTGACGCTATTTCCAGGGAAGGCGTTGATGGTGCTCCCCGCGCCGTCATCTTCCACAACCACTTTGATGCGTCCGGGTGCGGCCGTACCGTCTGCAAGACCCACGACGATATTCAGCGTCTCCTCGGCGGTATTGCCGCTCGCGTTGGCGGGGTTCGCAATGATCATGACCTGATAGGGATCCGAGCCCGTCGCGTTCGCCCCGGTGCAGTTGACCGGCGCACCGGCATTGGTGATGTACTGTTCGACCACATCAGTGCCGGATGCGCCCGTGATGCACACGTCGATGTGACTGGTTGCGCCGCCGCTGTTGGGCGCACCGGTAACATAGGGTTGATCCCACTCGACCACGATGGCGACGAATTCTCCGGGAATCAGCGAAGCGATGGTCACCGGCAAGGACGTCACCGTCGTGGCGCCGGACGCATCGAAATTCAGCAAGTACTCGCCCGAGTTCGGTGCCGCGGTCGACATCGTGGAAAAGCTGGGTGTGTCATTGTCATAGGCCAGCGTTCCATCGTTGCCCGCCGCGGAAAAATACGCGACGCCCTGCGCCACCACCGCATCGATCGCCTGCGCCACCATGCCGTCCTGATAGAACGGTTCGTCGAAATACCCCACATCGTCGGCGATGACCTTGGCGCCGGCGCCGCCCGACTCGGCGGGGGCCGCCAGCCGGCCGATGCCGTTGGCGAAATCCGCTTCGCTATTTTCCGCCGTGTAGAAGGCCAGGCCCGCGCCGGGCGCGACGTCATGCACGATCTGCAGCATTGCCCGCCCCTCATCGGTGAAGGGCAATTGGATCGGTGCGCCGTAATTCATGCAGCCGCCATTTCCGTCCTCGGCTTCTTCGAGCACATTGACGCCCGCCGGCAGATCGCCCGTCGAGACATCCGTGGCGGCCGTGGCTGGAAATCCGTTGTTGGCATAACCGGCGGGGCCGGAAGCGACGACATTGTTCGCCGCATAGACTGCATAGCAATCGTAGCTGTCCGAGAGCACGCCCACGGTGACGCCCGCGCCGCTGAGGTTGTTCGCGGAGCGCAGCACATCGCTGTGCTGCACGAAATCGCCCTGCGACGTTACGGCTCCACTGCGGGTGCGTGACATGGACGCGCGAATCGAATGCACTTCGGCCCTGGCCGCTGCAGCCTGCAGTTGTGTGACCGGCAGCCAGCCTCCCACGTCATTCGAATACACAGCGGGATGCTTGAGACCCAGCGCCACCAGCGCCGCTTTCAATTGCTGTGGGTCGCCGCGCGTAACCGCGTCGATGAGCACCAGCGGTGCCGCATCCCCCGATCTCTGTTGGAAACGCACCGCCGGCGCAATCGAGCGCAAATCTTCGAGCGTATGCTCCGGCCGCGCCAGCGCCGCATGACGCGACAAATCCGCGAGCGCACCGTCGAATTTTGCGACGGCGGCCGTCTGGCCCTGCCGGGCGCCGCGGCTGCCGAAAGCGTGAAGATGCGCGGTCCCCGGAATGGCGGCCGGGCGCAAGTGTGCATGTCGCATCGTTGCGACGGCCGTTACTGCTGCGACCGCCGCGACCGTCGTCAGCACCGCCAGAGTGCCGATTGCAAAGAAACGTGAAGCCATCCGTGGTCTCCCTTTGCCACGACGAGTACGCGCATCAGACCAACCCGCCGCAAGAAAGTTTGACACAAAATTGCAATATGAGCCGCCGCACCCCCGCGTAAATCGTATTCTTAGGCTTGTATGAAGATAACTTCACGATACGAAGCCTCTCGCGCTGCGGCGCTCGGTCTCATGTTCTGGCTGGGTATGACCTGCGCCGCGGCGGCCGACCGCGCCAAGGTCCTCAACATCTATGCGTGGGCGGAGTACTTCCCGCCCTCCGTGATTGAAAAGTTTCAATCCGAGACGGGGATTCACGTCAATTACGCCATGCTAGATTCCCCGGAGACGGCGGAGACCATCCTGTCCGTCGGCAATTCGAACTACGACCTCGTAACCATGAATGCCGCGCCCGAACTCGCGCGCGAAATTCCCAAGGGTTTTTGGAAAAAACTCGATCGGGCCAGTCTTCCCAACGCACGCAACGCCGACCCTCAGATCCTGCAACTGCTGAAGTCCGTGGATCCCGGCAATCAATATGCCGTGCCGTGGATGTGGGGTACCACCGGCCTCATTTACAACAGCGACAAGATCAAGGCCATCATGCCGAACGCGCCTCTCGACAGCCTGGACATGGTGTTCAAGAAGGACGTTGCCGCGAAGTTCGCCGCCTGCGGCATCAGCATGCTGGACTCGTGGGGCGACGTGTTGCCCATGGTCGCCCGCTATCTGGGACAGCCGAACCTGTCCGCCAATAAGCCGGACCTCGACGCCGTGATGGCAAAGCTGCAGGAAATCCAGCCCTATATTCGGCGAATTGCCACTGCCGGCTACTATCAACAGCTCGCCGAGGGCGAATTGTGCCTCGCCATCGGGTATTCAGGCGATGCCATGGTGGCGCGCAGAATGGTGAAGGAATCCAATGGCAAGATAAGAATCGACTATTCCTTCGCACGGGAAATGGTGCCCTTCTACATCGACAACATGGTGATTCCGGCCGACTCGCCCAACCCTGCCGCGGCGCTTGCCTTCATCAACTTCATGATGCGGCCGGAAATCTCCGCCTCGGTCACCCGCTTCATCGGTTTCGCCACCGCCAATGAGGCCGCCGTACCGCTTCTCGAACCCGCGGTTCGGGGCAATACCATTATTTATCCGCCGCCGGCGATCCGCGCCCGTCTCGAGCTGCAGCGGCCCTACACTCCCGATGAGACGCGTGCGTTCACGCGCGCCTGGCTGCTGTTCAAGTCGGGTCTCTGAGCCGCCGCCGAAAGCGCCGGGTAGTCCGTATAGCCCCGTGCGCCGCCGCCATAGAACTCGGCCACCCGCGGCTCATTGAGCGGCGCCTGCAGCGCGAATCGCTGCGGCAGATCCGGATTGGCGAGAAAAAGCTTGCCGAATGCCACTGCATCGGCATCGCCTGCTTCAATCGCCCGCTCCGCGCTCTCGCAGCTGAATTTCTCGTTGGTGATGTACACGCCGCCGAACGCCGCCTTGAGCCGCGGGCCCAGGCGGTCGGGGGCCACATATTCGCGAGCACAGATGAAGGCAATCTTCCGCTCGCCCAGCCGGCGCGCGACATACTGGAACGTGCGCGGCAGATCTGAATCACCCATCGAGTGGGCATCGCCGCGCGGCGCCAGATGCACGCCCACCCGGCCCGCGCCCCACACGGAAATCACCGCATCGACGGCGTCGAGCATCAGCCGGGCGCGGTTCTCGATCGAACCGCCGTAGTCGTCGCTGCGCAGGTTGCTGCCGTCCTGAAGAAATTGATCCAGCAGATAGCCGTTCGCGCCGTGCAATTCGACCCCGTCGAATCCGGCGAGCTGCGCATTCTCGGCCCCCTTGCGGAAAGCTTCGATGACTTCTGGAATCTCCCGGCGCGCAAGCGCGCGCGGCGTGACGAAGGGCGTCGGAGGACGAACCAGATTGACGTTGCCTTTCGCGGCCACGGCGCTGGGTGCCACCGGCAGCGCGCCGTTCAAGAAGCTCGGATCGGAGATTCGGCCCACATGCCACAGCTGCAGAAAGATTCTGCCGCCGGCCTGGTGAACCGCGCGGGTCGCGAGCCTCCAACCTTCGACCTGCTCCGGCGACCAGATTCCGGGCGTCCCGGCGTAGCCGATTCCCATCGGCGACACCACCGTGGCCTCCGACAAGATGAGCCCGGCGGAAGCGCGCTGCGAATAGTACTCGGCCATCAAGGGATTGGGGATTCTGCTGTCGCCGGCGCGGCTGCGGGTCAGCGGCGCCATGATGATGCGATTCGGCAGCGTGAGATCGCCGACTCTGATTGGATCGAAAAGCGTGGTCATGCGTGGATTTCCGTTTGGGATGCGATTGCGCCCCACCTATTTCATTAGTTCAATAATATTGAACTATAGAAGTATGAGAGATGCAAGCTTTGCGCTATTCTAGGCGTCATGGCGCGACCTCTCCCTCATCCGCACATCGGCGACGTGACGGTTGCCGGCATCTTGCATGCCCTCTCCGATCCTGTGCGCCTGCGCATCGTCAGCAGGCTGTTGAAAAGCCCATCCGGCATGAATTGCACGGAGACGACGCTGAAGCTGAATCTCGCGATGCCGAAATCCACCTGCTCGCAGCACTACCGCATACTGCGCGAAGCGGGTTTGATCGCAAGCGAACGGCGGGGGGTGGACTTGTCGAGCCGCGTCCGAGCCGTGGAATTGGAAGCGCGATTTCCCGGTCTGCTGGCCTCGATCCTGAAATCCTACAGGAAGGAAACGCGGGCGACAGGTATTGCAAGGCCGCGAAAGGCAGGCTGATCAGCCACCGGCGGGCTGCTACATCTTCTGCACGATTACCCGTCCCTGCGGGTTCACAAAGATGTGATAGCGATTGCCGTCCTTGCAGGTGGCGGTGTAGTCGCTGTCGCCGTTGCGCTTCGAGGCGATCAGCTGATCGCAGGGCAT
>DATLVV010000179.1:0-3041 GCA_035577165.1 Steroidobacteraceae bacterium
ATCGCGCCGGAAATGCCGATGGCGATGTAGATGTCGGGAGAAATAATCTTTCCCGTCTGGCCGACTTGCATCTCATTCGGTGCATAGCCGGCATCGACGGCTGCGCGCGAGGCACCCACCGCCGCGCCGATCTTGTCCGCCAGTCTGAACAGCAATTTGAAGTTCTCGGCGCTGCCGAGCGCACGGCCGCCCGACACCACGCGTTTGGCGGTCTGCAGGTCCGGTCGATCGCTGGAACCGGTCTTCGCGCCGACGTAGCGCGTGTGCGTCGGCAGGGCGACGTCGAGAGTCTTGGATTCGACGGCGGCATTCCCGCCGGCCTTCGCCGCTTCGAAGGAAGCGACGCGCACCGTCGCCACCAGCTTGCGCGCGGCATCCGCCTCCACGGTCACGATGGCATTGCCGGCGTAGGTCGGCCGCTTGAATCGGTAGGCGGTCTCGACCGCCATCAAGTCGCTGACCTGCGGCGCACCGAGCAGCGCCGCGACGCGCGGCATGAGGTCCTTGCCAAAGCTCGTGGAAGGCCCGAAGACATGGGTGTAGTCGGCGGCCAGGGCAGCCAATTGCGGCGCGAAGGTCGCGGCCAGCGGATGTGCGTTTTCCGCTCGATCCACCCGCAACACCGACTTGACCCCGGCTACGGCGGCGGCCTGGGCGGCGACGGCCGCCGTGTCCGCGCCGAACAGGACTATGGTGATTTCGCCGTCCGGAATCTGCGCGGCGCAGGTGACACACTTCGCGGTGGCCGGATTCAGCGCCTTGCCGTCGTGTTCGCCGACAATGAGTATCTTGTGCATTAGATCAAGCCCTTCTTCTTGAGTACCTCAACCAATTCAGCCACGTCCTTGACCATCGCGCCCTTCTGACGCTGCGCCGGCGGTTCGGTTTTGATGGTCTTGAGGAGCGCCCCGGCGCTCACGCCGAGCGCGTCGAGCGAGGTGACATCCAACGGTTTTTTCTTGGCCTTCATGATGTCCGGCAGCTTCACATAGCGCGGCTCGTTCAGGCGCAGGTCCACGGTGATCACCGCGGGGAGATCCACTTCGATGGTTTCAAGCCCGGCATCCACCTCGCGGGTGACGGCCGCCTTGGCGCCCGAGATCTCGACTTTCGAGGCGTACGTTGCCTGCGGCCGCTCCCAGATCGCGGCCAGCATTTGTCCGGTTTGATTGGCATCGTCGTCGATTGCCTGCTTGCCCAGGAAAATCAAATCCGGATTTTCCTTCTTCGCCACCGCGAGAAAGGTCTGCGCCGCGGTCAGCGGCTCGACCGCAATGTCGGTCTGTACCAGAATGGCGCGATCGGCTCCCATGGCCAGCGCGGTGCGCAGCTGCTGTTGAGTGTCGGCGATGCCGATGCTGACCGCGACGACCTCGACATTGGTGCCGCGCTCCTTGATGCGCAGTGCTTCTTCGAGCGCGATTTCATCGAATGGATTTACGCTCATTTTCACGCCATCGAGCATCACTCCGCTGCCGTCGGGTTTTACGCGGATACGCACGTTGTAATCGACGACGCGCTTGATACACACCATGATCTTCTGCATTGATTGTCCTTTCTAGGGGCTACGCCCCATTATTAACGGGGTCGATGCGACCCCGCCCGAAAACTGAAGTGTCGGATTGCTGTTCCGAATATAGGGTACTGATCCGGGCGGCGCTTTGGCGCAGCTTGGGCAAAAAGCGTTCGACACCGGCCTTCAACGGCACGGCAGAGGACGCAAAGCGCACCGTCAGCCCGGCCACCACATGGTCGTCGAGCACGATGGGCACGCTCAAGCTGATTTCCTCCATCAGACGGCGGGTGCGGGTGACTGTCGCGTATCCCGCGGCCTTGATCTCCGCGAGCAGGCGCGAGAGGTCGGCGCGCGAGCGCGCAGGCTTGTCTTCTTCCTCGTTGGAGCGGGCGAGAATTTCGATCAACGATTCGCGCTGCGGCCCCGAGGAGTACGCGAGAAACACCCGGCCGCTCGCCGTCGTGAGCAGCGGTGCGCGAAATCCGGCCGAATGACGTTCGATCGCCAGAGGACTGATGTGATCGGTGCACTCGCGCACCAACATGCTCGTTCCCGACAAGGTGGTGACGGAGATCGGCCAGACCACTTCGCGGCACAGTTCGCGAATGATCGGCTTGGCGATCTGAGTGACCCACGCTTCGTCGTCGAAGCCGTCGCTCAACGCACGGACTTGAATGGTCAAGCGGTAGCGGTCATCGCTGGCGTCGCGAAATACGAAGCCGGCATCGCACAGCGTTTCCAGGATTCGATAGACGGTGGTGCGCGGCAGACGAATTTCTTGGGCCACTTCCGAGACGGTCGCGCCGTCGCGCATGTTCAGCACCGTCAGGGCATCCAGACCGCGCATGAGAGCACGGATGGGGCGTGTTGATTCCATGAAACCTCGATCAAATGGGAGCCGATCATTTTAGGGATCGCAGCTTCGCTTGTCCACCTCGCGGTCAATCGATAGACTTGAGTGAATGCTCCGCTATTTCTTGACCCGGCTGGCCGGCGCGGTTCCTACGCTGTTCATCATCGTCACCATCAGCTTTTTTCTCATTCGAGCAGCTCCCGGCGGGCCTTTCGATCAAGAGCAGACGCTGCCGCCGGAAATTCTGGCGAACCTTGAGAACGCCTACGGCCTGGATCAGCCGATATGGACGCAGTATGGCCGCTATCTGGCGGCATTGGCGCACGGCGATTTCGGGCCGTCGTTCAAGTACAAGGACTTTTCGGTGACGGAGCTGATCGGCCAAGGGTTTCCCGTGACCTTTGAAATCGGCAGCATCGCCATCCTGCTCGCGCTGATGCTGGGTATTCCGATCGGCACCTTTGCCGCCCTGCGCCACAACTCCGCCGCCGACTACGTGTCGATGACGCTGGCCGTCGTCGGCGTCGCCATCCCGACCTTCGTCGTGTTGCCGTTTCTCGGATTGCTGTTCGGCATTTACCTGCACTGGCTGCCGGTCGCCGGCTGGGAACCGGGATCAATACGTCATTTGCTGCTGCCCACGATTGCCCTGGCGTTGCCTCCGTTGAGCGT
>DATLVV010000180.1:0-5563 GCA_035577165.1 Steroidobacteraceae bacterium
ATCGGGTCAGCATAGGCAACGTGGCAGCGGCGACCACGGTCCTCCCAGCGACCTATACGCTGACTGCCACCGCCATCAACAGTCAAACGGCGGACACCGCGTGCCTGGCCTATACCATTGATCAAGGGGGCACTCAAGGCATCTCTTCCGGCACGGGCACCGCTGCAGAATGTTGGAAATAAAGCCCGCGGGCATCAACGGGGACGCGCAAAAAAAATGCCGCACGTACGTGCGGCATTTTTATTAACGTCGGCAATTCTGATCGGCTACTTCGCGCTGTAGCCCCGGCCTTCGACGCAGGCCGTCATCGCGCGCCTGTAGTCCGCTCCATTCTGCGCCACCTGTCCAGCCTCCTGCGCAGCCCATTGCTGACATTCGGCCTTGTCGGTGGCTTGCTGCTCGGCGCTCTGGCCATTTTTTGGGTACATGAAAACTTGAGCCGCCGCCATGGCAGCGGCGTCGCCGGGCGCGCCACTCGGTGCGGCAGAATCGACATTCGCTGCGGCACCATCCGCGCTCCCTTCTGATTCGGTCACCGGCGGCGGATCGGTCGCGACATAGCCTTCATAGGACGGGTTGTAGGTGTAGTACACATCGTTGGCGTAGTAGTACGGAACGCCGCCGTACCAATAGGTCGCGTACGCCACCGGCAGCACCGGCAGGAACCAAGAAAATCCTACCCCGTAGTAGCACCGCGGCCAGAAGCCTCCGTGCCAATATCCGCCGTGCCAATAAGCGCCGGTGGAATAGCCGTGCCCGTAGTAGCCGGCATGACCGTAACCGCCGTGATACCCGGCGCCGTGATAGGCGGCCGGATAGCCACCATGGCCGTAGCCCGCCGGATAGCCATGAGCATACCCGGTGCCGGTATAACCCCGATAACCGCCCACCGCGGGCGCATAGTGCGCACCGGGTGCGTAGTGCCCACCGGGTGCGTAATGACCACCGGGCGCGAAATGGCCGGCAGGCGCGTGCCCGCCGCCGCCCATATGACCGCCACCGGCACCACCCATATGACCGCCACCACCCGCATGGCCGCCGCCACCGCCGCCACCGGCATGGCCACCGCCACCGCCGCCGCCGTGTTGTGCGAACGCAGGCGCGCCTCCCAGGATCGACCCCAAAATGCCGGCCGCCAGAAGAAAGCTTTTGCCCTTAACGCTCATGGCTGTCACCTTCCTTAATCTCCTATACATCGGACCTAATCTATACAACGCGGTTCAAGCCCTTTGGTGCACATAACATGAGCTTAATTGCGCCACGCAGCATTGAACATAATGTAGGCCGTGCGGCCCGGTGCGGGCTCGAAGAATCGGGAATTCGTTTCGTTCACGATCACAGAACCCACATAGGCCCTATTGGCGAGATTATCAAGGCGGGCATATTCGCTGAAATGCCAGCGTCTCGTTTCCTGCTCAAAACCGGCTCGCAGGTTGGTCACCCAGAAGCCGGCGGCGGCATCGGAATTACGATCGTCGACATAGATTTTTGCGCGTCCCAGGGCCTCCAGGGTGGTTGAAAAAGCCAGCGGTGCGTAGCTCCAGGTGAGCCCCGCATACAGGGAATTCATCGGCACCGCCGGCAGCTGGCTGCCCGCAGCAACGGTTTTGTAGTTTGCAGGCAGGGGGCCTCCCGGATTCGCCAGCGGGTTGCAGGGGGCGGCAATGCAGGTCGCATAGCTCTGCCCCACCACTGCTCGGATGTACGTATAGGCCAACCGGCCGGTGAAGCCCCCTGCCCAAGTGGAATCGACGCCGAGTTCGATGCCGCGACGGTTGGTTTCGCCGATGTTTTGAGCCACGGTCCTGCCGCCGGCATTTTGCAGCACCGCCAATTCGTTTTCGGTCTGAATGTAGAACGCAGCCAGGTTGGCCCGCAACGCTCCGCGGCCCGCCTTGAGGCCGACTTCATAGTTATCGCTGCGCGCAGCTTTCAGGCTCAAGTTCAACCCCGGAAGACTACCGTCCACGGAGCGATAGGCCAGATCGTTCAGAGTCGGCGTTTCAAATCCCTTGCCGTACGAGGCGTATAAGTTGACCGCTGAGCTCGCCCGGAAGGTGACGCCACCCACCGGATTCACCGCCGAAAAGCGCGCGCTGCTGTCCGCGCCGTCGATCACCGGTATGTGGCCGTGAGACGAGACCTCGACGAGATTGTTGCGCACGCCCGCGATGAGGCGCCAGCGTGCATCCGGATCCCACTGCGCCTGCAGGTATTGGTCGAAGTCGTACACATGATTGGCTTCGTCACGCCGCAGCTCTCCCGCGACCCCGAGCTCCGTGCCTGAGTAGTTGAAGTAGCCCCGGCGCGCCTCCGCCAAGTCGTCGTAGTTGATCCCCACCACCACTTGAAGCGGCGAACCGGCCGGTTCGCGCTCATCCGTCACATGGGCATCGACTCCCCAGTACGCCCGGTCCAAATCGATGACGCCGCCCGGAGACAGCGGCGCCCGTTGCGTGGTCAACGGAATGGCCTGAAATTGCGTCGTCGCGCGATGGCCTGCATAGACCATGGCCGATAGCTCGTCATGGGCGGCGAACTTGTCGTCGAATACCGCCCCGATCTGTTCTTGGTCCAGGGACTTGCGGGTATTGAAGAGAATCGCGCCGGTTCCGGCCTGGCGCGGATCGTCCTCGAGCTGCGCGCGCGTGAGTCCGAGAGGGTCCTGCACGAAGGGCGTCTCTACCGCATTCGCCACCCACGTCAACTTCGCGTCATCGCCGAGCGCGAGCCGCAACTTTGCATTGAAAATGTCGCGCTCGGCGTTGCTATGGTCTCGGTACCCATCGGTTTGAAAGTGCGAGGCGTCGACGACATAGTTGGCCTCGCCATCGTCGCCCTCGGCCTTGAGCGCATAGCGCTGGGTGTTGAAGGTACCGTACTCCGCGGTGCCGTCGTACGCTGAACCCGGCTTCGCGTCCTTGGTGAAGATCGCGATCACGCCGCCCGATGAATTGCCGTACAGCGCAGAGAACGGACCGCGCAGAACCTCGATGTGATCTGCGGACCCTAGATCGAATTGCGAAAATTGCCCCTGGCCGTCGGGCATGGTGCCGGGAATGCCGTCGGAGTACAGACGCAGGCCACGCACGCCGAAACTCGAACGTGCGCCGAATCCGCGCACCGAGAGCTGCAGGTCCTGCGCATAGTTTTGCCGGCTTTGCGCCGACACCCCGGGTACCGTGATCAACGACTCCGAGAGATTGACCTGGAGCTGCCCGACGGTAATCTCACGCCGATCGACCCGGTCGATCGACACGGGCAGGTCGCGGCTGGACTCGGCAACGCGCGTGGCGGTGACCACGATGGTGTCGAGTTCAGTGTCCGTATTCCCCCAAGCGCTCGAGATCAACCCCGCCGCGCTGAACATGGCACCTGCAAGCGATGCCGCAACTCGTCCCCGCATGTCCAAGAATCCCTCTCGCAACCCTTCAGGCCGGCATCGCCCGCCACGCTATGCGAGCAAGCCTAGCCTTTGGCCAACACCGTCGTCCCAGAGATAATCATTAATGTACTGGGGCGCCTGCCTGCCGCACTCCGCCCGCAAAAAAATTTGCTGTGACGCGAGTAGCAAATCGGCCCCTTCAGGCCTTATCTTTATGGTCGATACCTTCGATGTGAGCAACATCGTGAAATGGTCATGGGCATTCAACGGGCTGCTGAGCTCCGCCGCCCTGCTGCTGCCGGTCGCGGCGGTGCCGGAGTCGCGCGTCCAATCGGAAGGCGCGAGCGCCCCGGTGCAGGCCACGGCGCACGTGAATTTCCGGATCGTCATCCCGAAGGTTTTGTATTTGCACGTGGGGGCCGGGAACGATCGCGACCCGGACCCCGAAACAGTCGCCGTCATGAGCAATAACCGCAATGTGTGGCTGACGGCTACCGTGCGGACCAGGGACGACCACTCCCGCGCCGCCCGCGGCAGCGTCATCCTGAGCGCCGCCGCGAGAAACATCATTGCACAGGACACGGTATGCACCGCAGTTGACCTGCGCCCCGCGGCCGCCAGGGCCAGCCACCTGATCTGCACAGTCTCGATGCCCTAGGGGCCTCGCCCGCGGCTACGCCGCCCGGCGACCCTGCATCTCTCAAAGTCTGTTTCTCGCGTGCCGTCGTGCGGCTCGTCGACGTGGCCGTGCGAACCAGCGCACAAAAACCAAGGAATATCGGCCGCCGCCGCCGGAACTTTAGCGTCCGCGACCCGAATTGCGACCTGGGTCAAAGGGGGCCGCTAGGGCTATCCCCTAGTATCAATCCCGTATTTACACCGCACAGGAAGCTGACATGAAGACATCGATTGCCTTGAAATCTCTCGTGGGCGCAGGGGCATTGATGCTTCCGCTCATGACCTTTGCCGAATCGAACGTTCAGACGGGCGCTGCGACCGCCGCACCGGGCGCGACCGCTCACGTCGACTTTACGATCGTCATCCCGAAGATTCTCTACTTGCGCGTGGGCAACGGCTCCTCGTACTCGAGCGGCGCATTGACCTCCGTCAACACCGTCGATCTCATCACCTTTGCCCCGGCAGTGGGCACCGTGGGTAACGGCACCCCGGTCGCAGGCACGGGTGGCGACCTCCTTCCTGGCGGCGAAACCGCGGCGATCGTGAGCAACAGCGGCAACGTCACGCTCAATGCGACCGCCAGCGGCCCTCTCGGCAACGGCAGCGGCGACAGCATTCCGTTCACGCAGATCACCACCACCGCCAACACGGCGACCTCGGCCACGATACTGCCGGCGCCGGTGCTGACCAACGGCACCAGCTCGAACGTGGTGATCACCGCTCCGCCCTCGAAGCTCATCGTGCAGGATGCCAAGTGGACGTTTAGCTATCTCAACGCCGCGAATGTGCCGGCCGGCAACTACGGCGGCGTCAATGTGAACAACGGCCGCGTGGTCTACACCGCGACGATGCCGTAAGTCCCATGACGCCCGCAGGTCAGCGCGTGCGAACCAACTGGGACGGGCTGCGCCGAGTAATCGGCGCGGCCCTGCTCTGTTCCATGCCGGTATTCGCCGCGGCCTACACGGTCACGCTCAATCCGGCCGCGCCGCTGACCGTCTACTTGCAGGTCGGTGTGGGCAGCTTCACGGCCATCTACAACAATGGCGGTCAGCCGGGCAACAACACCACGGTCAACACAGTGTCGGTGACCGTTCCTGCGGGCGTGGTGGGCAATGGCACGGCGCAGGCGATGACCACCAACAGCACCGCCACGGTCAGCTTTGTCGACGGCTTTGCCTTTTGCAGCGTGCCGGGGCAGGTCTACATCGGCGGATTTTATCGAACCGCCGGCGGCGCCACTGCCGCCGCTCAGGTGGTCGCCACGGTGCCGGCGGCATTGACCGACAGCACGGGCGACACGATTCCATTTTCAAAAATCCGTTGGACCTCGAGCGGCAACGGTGATACGGGCACCGAAGTGTTCCCGTCTGGAACTTTCGTCAACGGCGGCGTGCAGAACGTCGGCTCCATGGCGAGCAATAGCTGGAACGAGAGCTGTTGGTCGTTTTCTTATTTGAACAACACCGTGCCGCCGGCCGGCACTTTCACCGGCCGCGT
>DATLVV010000181.1:0-8247 GCA_035577165.1 Steroidobacteraceae bacterium
GTTTGCGGCGATGTCACGGCTGTCGCGACGACCGCGAGCCTGCCGATTGCGCCGGGCACGGTTGAAGTGTTGGGCTGTGCGCAGCAGTACATTGCGGGGATCACCGGCGGCACGGCGGCGACGCTTTATATAACGCCGGGCGACGGGTTATGAGGGTTGCTGGCCTAACTGCGGCGGTGCTGCTGCTGGCGGCATCGCCGGTGGTGGCGCGGATGCACGCCGGGCCAAACGTGCTGCGTGCTGGGCACCGGCTGGCGGGGGCGATTGCGCCGTTGGATGGCGGTGGGTCTTTTGCGAGCCCGGCGGGTGCGTACAGTTTTCGCAAGCTGAAGAGCGGCTACGCTGGCCCCGGCATCAAATTGCGGCGGGCCAGCGACAACGCCACCCAGAACATCAATTTTCTGGGCTTCACCGGCTTTACCGGGGCGCCGTTGGATGTGGCGGCGGCGAGTGCGTTCTGCAGTGCCACCACCTGCACGATGGACACCTGGTATGATCAGAGCGGCAACGCGCGCCACATTGCGCAGGGCTTTGGGCCTGGGCAGCCGGATTTTGTGGCGAATTGCCTCGGCGGCCAGCCGTGCCTGCAGCTTAGTAACAGCGGCATGACGTTGCAGTCGGCCAGCGTGACGCCGGCGACGGGTGTGCAGTCTCTGTCGGCGGTGGCGAACCGCAACGCCGGGACGACGGGTGTGGGGCGGATTGCGTTGCTGAATGGCGATGTCAACCGGCTGTATACCGGCGGCGCGGCGAACACGTGGGTCTGGGACGCTGCGACTGGCGGGGGTGGCAGCCTGGCGGTGGCGGCGGCGGATGCGGCATGGCACGCCTTTCAGGGCACGCTGAACGGTGCGTCGAGCTATGCTTTTCTCGACGGGACGGCGACGACGGGGACATTGACTGGCAGCGCGGCGGCGGGGGTTTACGGCAATATCGGGCCGAGTGTGGGGAGTATCCGCGAGGCTGAGTTGATCATCTGGGACAATTACGCACTGACCCCGGCTGAGCGCGCGGCACTCACCAGCAATCAGCGCCAGTACTGGGGGTTTTGATGCGCCGGGTTTTTCCTGCTGCGACGGTGCTGGCGCTGGTCAGCACTATCGCTGTGGCTGACATGTACCAGAATATGTCGAATGTGACGAACCCGGTAGTGTCGGGCATCAAGTCGATACCGCCGGGCTCTATCCTGCCGGATCCGGGCGCCTGGGGCAGTAGTTACAGCGGGTACAATGCCAATCTGGAAGACCCGACAGGGGCTGGCGGCAATCGGTTTATCCTAAACATCCAGGGTGGTGCGGAGACGACGACGACGACGGGGCCGGGGTATGAGCGGGCTGGGCTGTTGATCCAGACATACACGCGCGATCCCTCGTCCGGGGCGCGGAACCTTGACATGGTAGGGTTGGACACGCGGGGCAGGGTCATGACGCCGAACATGCAGGGTCGGGCCTGGGGGTTATTTTCCAGCGGCCGGGTGGACGCTGGGTCGGACGGGTACGCGCTGGCGGCCGAGATGTCACTGGAGAACTTTGCAGCGTTGGATCAGCCCAACCACGACACGACGACATCGAAATACATCATGCACTTGATGCCGGCCGGCACGCAGAACGTGACGGGAGGCATTTATTTTGGCGAGGCGGCCGGTTCGGCAGCGCGGTTGCACTGCGGGCTGTGCATCAAGGCGGCGGCGATCGGGACGGCGCCGAACGACCGGGCGATTTGGGTGGGGACACCGGGATCGCCGGAGTATTTCGCGGTGTCGCGTGATGGCACGGTGAAGGCGGCCGGGATTGTCCTGCCGGTAATGCTGGGGTCTTGTTCCGGGGCGGCGCCCGGCACGCTGTGGAATAACGCCGGCGTGGTGAATGTCTGTCCGTGAGCGTAATATGACCGCGGGGCGGATCGAACTGCCGGAGAAACTGATCCCGGTGTTCAGTGGCGAGGCGTTGTATCGTGGGGCATACGGCGGTCGCGGTAGCGCAAAGAGCAGATCCTTTGCCAAGATGGCGGCGGTGCACGGGTTGCGCTGTGCCCTGGCGAAGGAAAGCGGGGTTATTGTCTGCGGCCGCGAGTTCCAGAACAGCCTCGACGAAAGCAGCATGGCGGAGGTCAAGCAGGCGATCGAGACCGAGCCGTGGCTGGCCGCTAACTACGAGATCGGCGAGAAATTCATTCGGACCCGCGACGGGCGGATCGATTTCTCTTTTGTCGGCCTTAGAAGAAACATCGAGAGCGTCAAATCGACCGCCAGGATACGCCTTCTGTGGGTCGACGAGGCCGAGCCGGTATCGGAGATGGCGTGGCAGAAGGCGATACCCACGGTCCGCGAGGAGAATGCGGAAATCTGGGTGACCTGGAACCCCGAGCGGCGCGCCAGCGCCACCAACCAGCGATTTCGCGTCAACCCGCCGGAAAACAGCAAGATTGTCGAACTGAACTGGCGCGACAACGCCTGGTTCCCGTCGACCCTCGATCAGATCCGCCGCGAGGACGAGGCGAAGCGGCCGGAGCAGTACCCGCACATCTGGGAGGGCGAGTATGCAATCGCCCACGCCGGCGCCTACTACGCCAAATTTCTGTCGGATGCGAGCCAAGAGGGCCGCATCGGCCGGGTCACAAAGGACCCGCTGCTGGCGGTGCGAGCGTATTGCGATTTGGGCGGCACGGGCGCCCGCAGCGATGCGTTCGCGATGTGGGTTTGCCAGTTTGTCGGTCGCGAGGTGCGGGTGCTCGATTACTACGAGGCGGTCGGGCAGAGCCTTGGCGTGCATGTCGATTGGCTGCGCGAGCGCGGTTGGGGCAAGGCGCAGATTTTTCTCCCCCATGACGGCGCGACCCATGACCGGGTCTATGACGTGTCGTTTGAGAGTGCTTTTCGGGCGGCCGGGTTCAATGTGGAGGTGATCCCCAACCAGGGTCGCGGCGCAGCGCGGGCGCGTATCGAAGCGCTGCGGCGGTTGTTTCCGAGCCTCTGGTTTAATGCCGACACGACCGAGGCGGGGCGCGATGCTTTGGGTTGGTATCACGAACGCCGCAGCGAAGACGTGCGGGACGTTGGACTGGGACCCGAGCATGATTGGGCGTCTCATTCGGCCGACGCTGCGGGGCTCATGGCGGTGGCGTACGAGACCCCGGCCGGGCGGCCGAAGGCGATCCGCTATCCGCAACTTGGTATCGTATAAAACACAGGAAAATCAATGACACAGAGTGACAGTGTGATGTTCACTGAGCTGCAGGAGCGCGTGGCGCGTCTGGAGGTGCTCGTCGACAATCTGCGCGAGCGCTGCACCGAGCTGGCGGGCCTCGTTCACGGTCACGAGGAGAGCCTTGAAGAATTGCTCGGGCCATCGCCGGATCACGCCGCAGCCCGCAAGGAGAAGAACCAATTGTACGGGCGCGGCACCGGGCGGCGGGTGGTGTCATAGTGCCGTCAAAATCGCCGGCCCAGCGCCGCACGATGGCGGCGGCGGCGCATAACCCGGCATTTGCTAAAAAGCTCGGTATCCCACAATCCGTCGCGCGTGAGTTTAACAAGGCCGACGCCGCCAAACGGAAGCCTGGCAAGAAGGCGACAACCCGATGAAAGCGAAGCCAAAAGGCCACCCGCCTAAGACGGCATTGGAGAAGGGTTTGGTTGCGCTGGCTAAAAAGTACGATTTGGCCGAAGTGACGGCAACCAAGCGGAAGCCGGGCAAGAAGGCTCGTTGATGATCGGTAATTTCGGCACCGACTACCAGCAGCCCATCGCGCAAGGGCTCGACCTGCCTGACGGGCTGGACGAAGACGAAGTAAAACAGGTCGTCCAGCAGGAATTGCAAGCGGCGCTCGGGCAGGATGGCGGGAGCCTAGCGCAGGAGCGGCTGCAGGCGCAGAAATACTTTGCCGGAGAGCCCTTAGGCAACGAGGTCGAGGGCCGCAGTCAGCTTGTCTTCAAGACGGTCCTGGAGGCTGTCGAGTGGGCCTTGCCGGCACTCTTGCGGATTTTTACCGCCTCGGATCAGATTTGCATCGTCGATCCGCCGCGGCCGGGGCTGGAGGCGCGCGCCGCCCAGGCAAGCGAGTACCTCAATCATATTTTTCACCGCGACAACCCCGGCTTTATGATCCTCCATGACTGGCTGTTCGATGCGCTCCTGGAAAAGGTAGGCTGGGTAAAGTATTGGTGGAACACCCAGAAAACTGTCGAAAGCAAGACTTATACCGGGCTGACCCAGGAGCAATACGACGCGCTGTTGGGCCAGGACGCGGATGTCGAGGTGGTGAAAATCCGGCGTTACGCCCAGGACGCTGACGAGTTCAACATGGATCGGCCGCAGGTGCCGCCTCCTCCGCCTCTACTTCCTCCCATGCCGCCTCTAGGGCCTCCCGTGCCGCCGTTAGCGAATTATGGGCTAACTCCAACTGCGCCGGGTATAAACGGTTCCGCCATTTCTGCGGCACGCTTTCCAGGTTCAGCAGCATCATCGCCGCCGCGTGGAATGCCCCTTCCGCCGCCTCCAGGCGCTGTTCCGCTGTCAATGTCGCCGCCATCGCCTCCTCCGGTCGAGCTGATCGATGTTACTCTCAGGATTACTCGCGAACACGGCCGGGCGGTTATCGAAAACGTGCCGCCGGAAGAGATCCTGTTCAGTCGGCGGGCAAAGCGCGACGATATTCCCTACCTGTGCCACCGCCGCCGCTGGACCCGCAGCGATTTGATCCAGCAGGGCTACGACGAGGCCTCTTTGGAGGATATCCCGGCCAACGAGAGCCTGGACTGGAACCAGGAGCGGGTAGAGCGCCACCGGCTCGACGACGATACGCCGCAATACGAGCGCACCGACGCCGGCGAGCATCTCTGGATCGAAGAGAATTACGTCCAGCTCAGCCGCGACGGCAAGGCTGGCCGGACCACCGAGCTCTACAAGGTGATGACGGCCGGCAACGGTCGGGTCATCCTGACCCGCGATGGCGAGCCGTGTATCGACTGCGTTGACGAGGCGCCGTTTGTCAGCGTCACGCCGATCCCGATGAGCCACCGGTTGGTCGGGATGAGCCTGGCGGACCTGGTGATGGATCTGCAGTACGTCAAATCGGTCATCATGCGGCAGATGCTCGATAATGCGTACCTCTCCAACTGGCCGCGTATCGAAGTCGGCGACGACAGCGTCAACGAAAACACTTACGACGATCTCTTAACCCTGCGCCCCGGCGGCATCGTCAGGACAAAGCGGCTCGGCGGTATCTCGCCGATGATGATCCCCTACACCGCGGACAAGACGTTTCCGCTGGTGCAGTACCTCGACACGACGGCCGAACTGCGCACCGGCGTGGCGCGCGAGGGCAGCATGATCACCGCCGACGCGCTGAACAATACGGCGGCCAGCTCGATCGCGATGCTGCAACAGGCCGCCGGTCAGCGTATCGAATTGTTTGCCCGGATCTTCGCGCACGGCGTCGAAAAATTGATGCGCGGCGTCATGGAGTTGGTGCGCAAAAACCAGCAGCAGGAGCGGATCATCCGGGTCACCGGCGGCTATCTGACGGTCGACCCGCGCGAGTGGCGTGACGAGATGCCGGTGACGGTCAGTGTCGGGCTCGGCACCGGCAATCGCGATCAGGTGCTCGCCCACCTGATGCAGGTGATCCAGATCCAGGGGACGATCGTGCAGCAGCAGGGCGGCGTGACCGGCCCCTTGGTCTACGCCAAGGATGTTTACGCGGCACTGCACGAGCTGACGACCAATGCCGGGTTCAAGACCAGCTTCTTCAGCGACCCGAGCATGCCGCCGCCGCCGGGTTCGCCGCCGCCGGGAGGCCCCCAAAAGCCTGACCCGGCGATGATCAAAGCCCAGGCCGCCATCCAAGCCCTGCAGCTTAAAGCCCAGGCCGAGGCTCAGCAGAGCCAACAGAAGGCCCAATTGGAGGCCCAATTACAGCAGCAGCAGGCCCAAGCGGAGGCGGGGCTGGCGCAGCAGAAACTGCAGCACGAATTGATGCTGGAGGAGCGCCGCTTAGCCCACGAGATGGAACTGGAGCGGCAGAAAAGTGCCAACGACATCTTGATCGCGCGGGCGCAGATGGAGGCACAGAACGAGGTGCGGCTGCAGGAGGTGCGGCTCAAATACGCTGCCGGGGCCTATGCCGCCGGGCAGGGCATCCGACCGCTGGAGCCGAACGGCGGCGGCAGCGCCTGATGGCTGACGCGCTGTCTTTGTTGCAGCAACTATTGGCGGGCCAGCCGGCCTACCGGCCGGAAGACCAAGGTGACTATCTGCGGCGGTATCTGGCGGGGACGGAACCTGGTGCGCGAGGGGCTCCTCCGGCTAATTTGTTTGACCTTGCCGGGGGGTCATCGGGACGGCTTAACCAGCCGAATACGCCGCTGAACTTGATGCCTGTGCCGTCTTCGGCTGACTGGCCGCTCGAGTTGACGGGCGGCGGCTACTCGATGGGCGGACGAGCCGGGAAAACCAGCGAGCCGCTAAACCTGCAACTGCAATACAGCGTACCGGGACTGCCGATCGACCTGTCGGGCGGGTACGCGATGCCGATGGGTAGGGGATCGGGGTCGGGGAACTTTATGGCGCGCTACCGGGTGCCGTTCTGATCTGATGGCGGTGCTCGACTGGCTGCAGCAACCGCTGGGCGGCGCCAGGGATGAGGGGGCGCCGATGGCGACCCAGAACCCGCAGACGGGAGAGTTCAATCCTTGACCGGCATGCCGCGCGAGGAGATCGTGCGACGCGGTATTATTAATGGCGAGATCCCGTTGTACGGGCTTCTGGGCGCGGCTGGGTTGGGCGCAGCTACTGACTGATCTTGATCGAATACCCCCACTCCGGGTCGGTGTCCTCGATGATGCCGCCAGCCCCCTCGTAAGTGTAGCGCAACCCCTGCAGTTGGCGCTCGATCATACGGCGCCGCGCCGAACCTTCCGCGGCAGCGTATCGATCGTCGACCAGCGCGGCGATGACGCGCTCTAGCTCTGCTTCGACCATGACTAACGCTCTCCTCTGGGGAGATTTTTAGCACAGATGAGCGCCTCGTGAAATTTCGCGCTTTTGCCAAGACGCTTGGCGAGTACTGGGACATGCCGCCACCGCGCTGGCGATCGACCCAACCGGCGCCCGAGGACAAGATGCAGCTTGGCGAGAATGCCCGCCGGTTGCTCGACGACCCGGTACTGCACGCCGCGCTCGACCGGGTGCAACAGAAATTGATCGAAAGCTGGCGCAACACCGCGCCCGGTGAGGGCGAGGCCAGAGAGGCGGCGTACCGGCTCTATTGGGCTAGCGAGCTGTTCCGCGACGAACTCAGGTTGATGCTGGGGGACGCCCGCGCCATCGAGGCGCGCGAGCGCGCGCTGAGACAGGATGCTGCCTGAACTCGACGCCGTCCTCGGCAACACCAGCGGTCTGTCGAACAAGGAACTGATCCGAACCGCGCTTGCGGATCTGGTGCGCGAGGTCGAGAGCGGTCTGGTGCAACAGCGGACCCTGGAGCGCGCGCAGTACGCGCTCGCCGTCACCAAGCGACCGCGTAAGCAGGCAACACCGTAACCCGCCAGCGTCGGACGACGCCGGCTCAGCCCTGAGATGGACAGATGAGCGATGCAGGCGGCGCGCCGCTGAGCAATGGCGCAGACGCGCCCACCGAGCTATCCGAAAGCCAGGCAGTGGCAGCGATCGAGGGCTTGCTCGATCCGCGCCCGCGCCGCGCGCAACAGACACCGCCGCCGGGCTCGCCCGCGGCCCCCGAGCCCGAGCCCGAACAGGCTCCGGATGCTGGACCGGAGGAAGAGCCGGCCCCCAGCGATGATGAGGACGACCAAACCACCGAACCGGTCAGTGGCGATGAGGACGCCGAGACCGATCATCAGAGGGTTGAGCCGCCCACGAGTTGGTCTCTTGACGACAAGGCAGTGTTCCAGCAGCTCCCACCCGAAGCCCAGGCAGTCATTGCCCGGCGGGAGAGCGAGCGAGACAAGGCTTTTCATCAGAAGACCGAGGAGATCGCCGAGCATCGCAAAGCTATTCAAGCGACGATCGGTGAAATACAGCAGGAGCGTCAAAGCTACGCGCAAAATCTGCAACAACTGCTCTTTGTCGCAGCCCCCGAGGCGCAGAAATTTGCCGATATAAATTGGCAACAATTAGCGACCGAGCAGCCGGCCGAATATGTCCGCCTGTCTGCGGAGCGCGATGCGCTGCGTGGTCGGGTGGCCGGTATTCAGGCCGAAATCCAGCGTGTCACGCAGCAGGCCCA
>DATLVV010000182.1:0-7948 GCA_035577165.1 Steroidobacteraceae bacterium
CCTCGGGCTCAACTCCAAGGCGCGGGCGCTGGATTTGGTCGCGTCCACCCGCTTTCACCGGTTGCTGCGCCGCGGACGCGAATACGGTGTTGCCGTCCCGCCGGAACGCGCCCTGAGCGGGCCGCCCAATGAGACAGAAACGGGACTGCAGTTCATGTGCTTGGGCGCCAACATCGAAAGACAATTCGAGTTTGTGCAAAGCGCCTGGGTGGCGAGCGCCAAGTTCGATGGCTTGTCGGATCAAGCCGACCCGTTGCTGGGAAATCGATTGTCCGGACCCGGCGACAGCCGCAGCGACGCGTTCTCCATTCCGCAGACCGACGCACCGGATGAGCGGCTCGAAGGCCTGCCGCCCTTCATCACCGTGCGCGGAGGCGCGTATTTCTTCCTGCCGGGAATTCGCGCGCTGCGCTACTTGTCGCAGCCCAGAAAGTAAGGATCAGCATGGACTCGAACACCAGCCGCCCGATACCGCGCGCCAATACCGGCTCAGTCTTGCGCAATTTCGTGGCCAATACCTCCACCAAGCTGGTGCAATTGGAACGGCGCTTCGATCCTTGGGTAAGACCCGCGTTCGATGCGCTGCTGCGCGATCTGGTTGCGCGCGGGATCACGGCACTGATCAATGGGCAGCGCAGCAACGAGGGGCTGGCGCTGGCCGAGGAACGTCCGTTGCACGACGAAGAGCAGTTCCTCGATTCGATCATCACGAGTTTCCAGCGACAGATGAGCGGCCTGTGGAAGCCGGGCGGCTACGAGCGCGGCGGCAACACCAAAACCCATGGCATCGTGCGCGGCGAGTTCATCGTGCACGAGGGACTGCCGGCTCAGTTTCGGCATGGCATCTTCGCGGAGCCGCGGACCTTTCGCGCCTGGGTGCGTTTTTCCGGTCCCGGTCCCTACATCACGCCCGACATCGACGACGTGGGCTTCATGAGCATCAGCGTCAAGCTGATGGGGGTGCCGGGTCCGAAGCTCATGGATGAGGAGAAGTTCACGCTGGACATGACCGGGGTGTCGACGCCGACCTTCGTGACGCCGGACGTGCGCGCCAACGCGCAATTGCAAATCGAGAGCGTGAAGAACGCGCAGATCTTCTACTTCGTCAATCTGCACCGCTCGCACATGCTCGATCTTCTGATGCAGGGCCTGTGGACCAAGACTCAGAGCAGCCCGCTGGAAGCGCCCTACTTCAGCTGCGTGCCCTACCTGCTCGGCGAGGGTCAGGCCATGCAGTACTCGTTCTGGCCGAAGAGCACGCAGCGCACCCCGATCCCGCGCCTGCCGCTGCGGCCGCCCCCCGATTACTTGCGGGACGCCATGGTGAAGTCACTCGGGGCCGGCGACGTGGAGCTCGATTTTCGCGTGCAGCTGCAGACCGACTCATTCCTGATGCCCATCGAGAACAATGCGGTGCTGTGGCCGGAGAAACTGTCGCCGCGCGTGTCGGTGGCCACCTTGCGCATTCCCCGGCAGCAATTCAACTCGCCGGCGCAATTGAATTTCGAGAAGCGCTTGTCCTACAACCCGTGGCATTGCATCGCCGAACACCGGCCGCTCGGCAATCAGAGCCGCGCCCGCCAACGCATGTACTGGGCGCTGTCGCAATTCAGGCATGACATGAATGCCATTCCGCGCTACGAGCCCACCGGCGACGAGGTTTTCGACTAGGTTAGGTATGGGGCCAGTTCACGCGCCGACAAAGCGCAAGCCGCGGCGTGGGAATTGCGCGGGCAAGGATGAGCCGGCGATGCCGGGCGCCACGACCCCGAGGCGATGCTGCAGCAACAGGCTCGCCAGCGCGGTTTTGCAGACAACCAAGATCAGGCTCCTGCCGGGGCAGCGCCGAGCGCCGCCCAGAAACGGATCGAATGCGCATACCGGCGCGGGCGCGGCAAGCCAGCGATCCGGATTGAAACTCGGTGCGTCTGCGCCCTCCAGGTCGGCGGTGAACAGCGGAAACAGATGCATGATTTCAGTGCCCGGGGCCAATTGCAGGCCGTTCAGCCGGGCGCCTGCGGCGGCGCGGTGAAAGGTGCGGGTGACCGGCGGGTACAGGTGGCCGGTTTCCGTGAGACACGCTTCGAGGAGAGGCAGGGGCGCCGCTTCAAAGGTCGGCCCGTCGAGCGCTCCCGCGCCTGCCAATTCCGCGATGACTCGGCGCTGCACGCTGGGCGTGGAGGTGACGAGCGTGAGCGTGCGGAGAACCAAGTCCGTGGCCGACCCCGTGAAAGTGAACATCCAGTGCGGGATTTGCTCCAGCAGCTCGGCACCCGCGAGACTGGTCACGGATTGGCCGGCCATTTTCAGCAAGCTTGGCCTTCCCGCCTCATCCTGTGCCTGCCACAGCGCACGCAGCGAGTCGTAAAAACGCGCACGCTTCATATAGGCGAACGGCGCGGTCAGCACGCGCTTCACGGGGTTTTGCACCAGATCGAACAGTGCCTCGATCTGGGTCACGAGCTGCGGCGAGGCAGCGCCGCCGAACACCACCCCGAGCATGGCCCGCCCCATGGCGGCGCGCAGATCGGCGACCCCGCTGATCGGCGCCGCAAAGGCCTCGAGCGTGGAGCGTACGAACTGCGGCGCGAACTCGTGCCGCCGGTTGGGTTCCAGCACTGCTTCGTTGAAGGCGCGCCGGCGATTCCAACTTTCATCGTCGCTGATGGTGAGCGCGTGCGCGGCCAGAAATGCCATGGCAGAGCGTTTCAAGGAGCCCGTGGTGAAGCTGTCCTGGCGGGGCGGCTGCGCCAGAATCTGCCGGGAAAGCTCCGCCGATCCCACCAGCAGCAGCTGCTTGACCAGGAAGTTGACCATGAGGTTGTCGGTGTTGCGGCGAGCCGCCGCGCGCCTCGCCCACTCCCGGAACACCGCTTCCGCATTGAAGGTGCCGGGATGGCGCAGCGCATTCCCCGCGAGGGCGAAGCCCAGACGGGCAAGATCGACGATGCCGGTGCGGGGCGCTGTGCTCAAGTCAGGGCGCCGCAAACGCGGGATCGTCCTTCGCAGACTTTCGCGGTTTCCAGACCAGCGAATAATACTTGCCGCGGTCGCGCGCCCAGGGATCGAAGGCATTGGCGACGCGGGCCAGCTGCGGCCGCAGTTCGGGAATCGTGCGCATCAGCACTCGCTTGAACGGCGAGACCGGTTCGTTCTTGTGCCCGTTGATGGGGAAGATCTCGCATTGGGCAACAGGCCCGTTGTTGTTGACCCAGTCGACCCCCAGCTGGGAATAGAACTCCTTGCGGAAGCTCGAGGTAAAGAAGCGATCGCTGTAGAGGCGCCGCGACGCGTTCAAGATGAACACCACGAACTGCGTCTCTGAAATGGCGTAGCCATGCGGCCGCGTGGACTCGGCGAGATAGCCGACCACTGTGTCGAGATCCTCGATATTGTCGACCATGGTGCCGTTCGGGAAACCGAGGCAATCGTTGATCTGCGATCCATCGTCGTTGCGCTGCGCGTCGGTGATGAGCTTGGTGTTGTCGCAGGGGTGCCGCCCATAGACTTCTTGCAGGGTGTTGGCGAGCCTGGCTTCCTCGATCTGATCCTGCGGCGAGTCATCCTTGTTGATGAAGTCCTTGAAACTCGTCAGCTGGTGCAAACCGTACTGACGGCGAAACTCGTTGAAACGCGGTACGCCGCGCTCGCGATCGCGGATGATGTCGAGCGCCGCGATGTCGATGGTCTTGGTCGGCGTCTGCAGCCGGTCGATCTTGAGGTTCTGCATGAAGCGCGGATGGTTGTTGAGCGCCAGCGCCCCCAGCCGCTGCCGCCCCATGCTCAATCCCAAATTGGCGAGCCCGCGGTCATGCGTGAAACTGGTGGCTTTGCCGCGGAAGGTATCGACGATGGGAATCTCATTGACGATGTTATTGGGATGGTCCACCACGCGGTAGTCGATCAGATCGGGAATCAGCGGATGGAGCCGGTAGACGCTGATGAATTCCTCCGGGAAATTGAAGGCCGAGCCGAAGTGATTGGTGCCGCCGTTCACATAGGTACGAAGATTGTCGTCGCCGTCCATGCTCCATTTCGGGTTCTGGCTGCCCAGGCCGAAAATGCCGGGGCCGGCCGCGAGAATGGAGAAAAACTGATTTGATTCCAGCGTGCGATTACTGGCCTTCAATCGCGTGACCACATCGGCGAGTTCGTGCGACGCCAGACTGTTCTTGTCGAAGACGCCGTTCCAATTGCCGTTCATGCCGCGATACAGCGGTTCATCGTACAGCAGCTGGGTGGTCCATTCGATGGTGTGGATCTTGGCGATTTCAGCGGCCACCACCAGCCGCGCCACTTGAAAGAGCTCCTCCGGCGTGACATCGCGGTAGCGGATGACATGATGCGGATCGTCCGGATTGCGCAGGCCGCAGTCCGCATCCGGATTCTGGAGCGTGCGGCGCCGGAACTCATCGACGAACTGATTGTGCTCGCGCGAGAACACATTGTGCAAAAAACTCAAGCCGACCGTCCAATTGTCCGGAAAGGCCACCGCTTCCTGACCCTTCCAGTCGGGGTTTTTGGGATCGGCATCCGAAAGCACGGGCAAATAGCCTTGGCTGTCGCCGGCGGAGGTCTTGCCGGGCAGCGGCAGCATCTGGAGGCGCGCCGGATCGTGGGGATCGCGCTTCACCCGCACGATCGAGGTCGAGTCGTAGCCGTAGATTTGCGACGCATCCCACCACGCCGTGTTGTTGTTGTGAAACGTCTTGGGCGCACGTGCGAAATGGTCGCCGCCGTTGGCCTTGAAACTGCCGGGCGGATCGTCGGCAGCGACATAGGACTTGTCGATGGCGTCGCCGGGCCGGCAGCCCAACTGCGCCACTTGCGCAGCCGTCAACGGCGTCTCGATATCGTTCACTTTCTGCGAGGCGCAGCCGACGTTCATGTACTGCGGGGCGTTGTGCCCTTCCTCCAAATGCGAGAACCAGTCATGGGTCATGAACTGAATCCAGAAGGCCGCCAGCACATTGAAGAACGGCGCCTTCTTATAATCGCAATGCGAGCCATAGCCATCGTTGCAGCCAGTGGAATCCGACTGTTCGCGGGTGAAGAGCCGCCGGCTGATGACCTGGGGATCGGGGGTGAGCAGCGCGATGCGGTCGCCTTGCCGGTTCATGGTCCGATCGCGATTGTGCCCGGGCGTATCGACGTGCAAATCCGGGAATGTGGTTTCGAATTCCACATTGCGGCCGAAGACCGTGCCGGCAGAGCCCATCAGGGGATTGGTGAGATCGTTGCAGATGCCGTTGAGCGTTCGGAACCGGATCAACTCGCCCTTGCACAACTGCTCCTGGGCGGCGCCTCCCACCTCCGCATAGTGAGGGTCGGACTCGGGCAGGCGCATCTGCGGCCATGTTTTGAGGACCGGACCGGGGGTATCGCCGCGGCCCTTGAGGTACTCTTCGAACGTGCCGCTGTTGTCGAACAGATTGAATTCGATGAGTTCTGCGCGTTCATATTCGAGGTCCACCAGCGCGCCGCCGACGCCGCGAACATCGCGGGGATAGAAAAATGACTTGGAGCTCTCATCGCCGGCCGCAAAATAGTTGCGCCAGTCGACCCAGGGCAGCGAACGGCGTTCCTGGGCTTTGACATCGCCGCGGCACAGCGCCGTTTTTTCGCTGACCTTGCCCTGAAAGCGGGCGTCGCGCTCGCTCGCCAGCGGCCGAATTTGGCCGGCGGCCTTTTCGGCACAGCTGATGGGGCTGAGCACCAGCGGCGATTTGCGCTCGCATGACAGCAACGACAACACGATGAAGGCCGCAGGCAAAATCCAGAGTTTCTTCATGGCTTCATTTCCGCGATGTGTTTGCGGACAGTCTCGATGTGAGCGCCGGCAGTGCTCAGGAATGATTCGAAGCTCGCGTCGGTCAACGGCTCGCTCAATCGTTCGAGGATATGCGCACCGAGCGCGCGGTAACTCTCGAACTGGGATTCGCTGAACCACTGATCGGCCGTGGACTCGTGTGGGAACTCCTTGCTGCTGCGCGCGTAGCTATAGACGTCGTACGGTACCCCGCCGCCGCTCTCCTTGGGAATATGCCCCCGCAAGGTGGGTTTGATGTAGATGAGCTGGCCATCGGGGACATCGCCGTCGATGGCGCTGTAACGGATGTGCGCAATGGCGCAGTACAGGCCCGGCCGGCTCGGCTTGTCGGGGCTTTCGGACTCGTTGGGAAGGATTTCGATCTTGTCCTTGAATTCAATGGGGATGCCGAAATCGATGCGGATCTTGCGAATCGCATTGCCCAGATCCTCGAAGGCGAAGCTGCCGTCGTTGCCGGCGTCGCTCACCAACACATGGCGGCAGCGGCGCAATACCACTTCGTACAGTCCCAGATTGTCGAAATGCCCACCGTCGGAGAGATTGACGTAGCGGCGGCGGGAATTGGTGAGTCCGAACACCTCCGCGAACAGCGGCATGAGCGCGAGCTTGGGCCCGGGCCGGCCGTAAGTCTTGTTGCCATGGTCATTCGTATTGCCCAACCAGGCACCCAGGCGCACGTTGAAAATACTCATCAAGAAGGCCAGCACGGGCGATGAGCTGTATCCCATGTTGGGATTGGCCGCCGCCCCGGAGATGGTGATCGCGGTGCCGACCGTGATGCCTTCGCGGCGACCGTAGTCGATGGAACTTCGATAACCCTCGAGCCAGTTGCCGCAGTACAGCGGCGTCATGGAGAAGGATTCCGCTTTGCGTTGTTGCCAGGCGAGATTTTCACCGTGCACCAGATTGAGGGTGGTGTTGATGATGGGCAGCAGGCGCGCTTCGGCCGAGGGCGTGGCCGTTTTGGTGGAAAGCGGCTGCGGTTTCGGAAACAGCGTGTGCAGGGGCAGATTGTCGCTCAGTGAGAATCCTGTGAAAGGATCGGGCTGGCGCTGCTGACCCCCGACTTCGCTGCAGTTGGATGCGCCCAAATAGGCACGCACCAAGCGATTGCGATACATGCCGTGCAGGGAGAAGCGATTGACGTTCACGGGGCGGCTGGCCGCCACCGACAACAGCACCAGAGCGAAGATCAGGAACAGAAACTGCAGCCACGCGTCCCACGACATCGGGTCCAAGAACAGGCGCGATTCGCCCGTGAACCACTGACCCAATGACCTTAGGCCCCAGCTCAGCATGATGATCACAGAGATCAGAAACACCACCCCCGCCACCTGCACCAGTAGCTGGGTCCTTGCCGGCGGCGGTGGCGTGCGCGCATTGGCGGGCATCTTCTGACTGCTGCCCGAAAATGCCGCGAACATCCCGGACAGCGTTCCGATCCCCGCCACGATCAATTTCACGCTGTCGATGAGCGTTCGCGACGGATGAGGGCCTGCGGCGACGAGAAACGTGTCGAACAACTCCGCGAGATAGAGGCCGAACAGGCAGATACCCGTGACGGCGGTCCACGAGGTCATCACCAACAATACCCAGCCCGACAGCCGCGCCCACCACTCGCGGTCGGCATCGTCGTTCGAGCCTCGCTGCCGGAATGAGTCGCCCAGACTCGCAATCCCCACGAACAGCGCCCGGGCTATCAGATAGATGCCCAGCAATATCGGCAGCGCCAGGATCACGTAGGCATCCGGGTGGTTGAAGAGGAATGAAAAGCAGTAACGGACTACCAGCACCAAGAGCCCCATGGCCACCAATCCCGATATCAGCAAGGCCAACAATTCGTACATCCAGGCCGCCTGCCTGACTTGTTCGGGCGCCGCATCCGGTGCGGGCAAGGTCCAGCGGGGAAACAGGCGCGCCAGGATCTCTGCCACCAGCCAGCCGAAGCAGGGCACGGCCAAACACCAGGCGAAGGAAAACTTCCACAGGCCGGTGATATCGCTGCAGCAGGGATGAGGCGGCGAATTGTGCCAGGGAAGGTTGAGGCCGACCGCCGCCGTCGAAAGGACACCGGCCGCCAGGCAGATGGGCAGCACGCAGCCGAAGATAAAATAGGCC
>DATLVV010000183.1:0-3954 GCA_035577165.1 Steroidobacteraceae bacterium
CGTTCAATCCGGTGTACCTGCTGCCGTTGGTGGAGCTGGTGGGCGGGGAGAAGACGGCACAGGCGACCATCGATGCGTCGGCGAAATTCTTCACCTACATCGGCATGCATCCACTGCACGTGCGGCGCGAAGTGCCGGGACATTTGACCGATCGCCTGCAGGAAGCGCTGTGGCGTGAAATTCTGCACCTGGTGAACGACGGGGTGGCCACCACGGGTGAACTCGACGAATCCATCATTTACGGCCCGGGTCTGCGCTGGGCGGCCATGGGCACGAATTTGATCTACCACCTGGCTGGCGGCGAAAGCGGCATGCGCCACATGCTCGCGCAATTCGGTCCCTGCCTGAAGTGGCCTTGGACCAAGCTTGAAGCGCCCGAACTCAGCGAGGCCCTGATCGATCGCATGGTGGAAGGCACTCAGGCACAGGCGGCGGGCCGCTCGATCCGCGAGCTCGAACGGCTCCGGGACGACTATCTGGTGGCAATCCAGCAGGTACTTCGACAATACAATATTGGCGCCGGCGCCACATTGCGCTCGCTGGAGGAGCGGCTCTATCAAGATGCGGCAGCCGCCCACGCGCCGCGCGGCGACGGGCCGGCCAAACCGCTGCGCCTCGTGGAAGCCGTCGTGCGGCCGGAATGGGTGGACTACAACCGCCACATGTCGGACTTCCGCTACGGACAGGTTTTCGGCGACGCGACGGATGCGCTGTTTCGTCGGGTGGGCGTGGATGAGGCATATCGCGATTCCGGCCGGATGTACTACAGCGTGGAGAATCACGTCAAACATGTCGGCGAGGCGAAGGCCGGCGAACCGCTGTATGTCACCACCCAAGTGCTGGCCGTGGACGACAAGCGGCTGCACGTATTCCATCGAATGCACCGCGGGCGCGACGATCGGCCCATCGCCAGCGCTGAACAGATGTATTTGCACGTCGACACCCGGGCCGCCAAGGCGTCTCCCTCCGATGCGCGGGTGCGCGCCAAGCTCGAGGCGATTCTCGGCGAGCACGCCGGATTGCCGCGGCCGCCGGAAGCGGGCCGCTCGATTGGCGGCGTGCGGCAAGCGTAGTCATGCCGAAGATCGTCGATCATGCGCAGCGCCGCGATGAGATTGCTCAGGTCGCGTGCAAGGTCGTCGCCCAGTATGGATTCGAGCAGGCCACGGTGGCCCGCATCGCCCGCGCCGCCGGCTACACGACCGGGATGGTGGCCCACTACTATGAGTCCAAGCAGGAAATCATCCTGGCAGCGCTGCGGCTGATGCTGTTGCGGATCGAGCAGCGACTAACCCGCGAACGCGACATTGGCGAGGCCAATCTGCTGAATGTGCTGTCGGAGGCGCTTGCCGTCGATGCACAGCGCTTCACCGAGTGCGCATTCTGGATGGCTTTTTGGGGTCAGGTGCCGGCCGACAAGAAGCTCAAGCGGCTGAATGTGTGGGTGCACCGCGAATACATGCGTTTGTTCGCGCGTTGCTTTGCCGAGCACTGGCGGGAATGGTCCGCATGGCCGCCGCCGGTGCGCGATCAGGTGTTGCGCTCAGTGGTGACGTTCATGAACGGCTTGACCGCGAGCGCGGTCACCAGCCCGCGCGACTGGCCGGCCGGCATCCAGGTGGAGCAGCTGGGCCTGCAGCTGAGCTTGCTGCGGCAGTGGGCCAACGGGTAACAAGAGGTCTCATCATGGATTTCTCGCTCAACGATGAACAGCAGATGATCGTCAAGTCGACCCGTGAATTCGTGGTCAACGAACTCTACCCGCACGAGAAGGAGATCGAAGAAACCGGCGTATTGCGCGCGGATTTGCATCGCGAGCTGAAAGCGAAAGCCATCGAGGCGGGCCTGTATTCGGCGAACATGCCGGCGGAGGTGGGCGGCGCCGGTTTGGACACGGTCAGCTGGGTTCTATACGAAAAGGAGCTGGGCCGCACCAGTTACGCACTGCATTACTCCTGCGTCGGGCGGCCGTCGAATATTCTGCTTGCCTGCCAGGGCGAGCAGCGAGAGCGGTACCTGCTTCCGACCGTTCGCGGCGATCGGGTCGAATGCCTGGCGATGACCGAGCCCGGTGCCGGATCGGATCTGCGCGGCATGAAAACCATGGCGGTTGCGGCCGGCGATGACTTCGTCATCAACGGCACCAAGCACTTCATCAGTCACGCCGACCACTCGGACTATGTGATTCTGTTCGCGGCCACCGGCGAGGAGACGACGGCCCACGGCAGCCGTAAGAAGATGACTGCCTTTCTGATCGACATGGGGCATCCGGGCTTCGAGGTCCGTCCCGGATACAAGAACGTGTCCCACCGCGGCTATACCAACAGCATCCTTGAATTCAACAATTGCCGTGTTTCGAAAGGCGCGATTCTGGGAGAACTGCATCGCGGCTTCGACGTGGCAAATACCTGGTTGGGAGCGACCCGATTGCAGGTGGCTGCCACGTGTTTGGGGCGCGCCGAACGCGCTCTGGAGCTGTCGACCCAGTGGGCCGTGGATCGCGTGCAATTCGGCCAGCAAATCGGCAAGTTCCAGGGTGTCAGCTTTAAGTTGGCGGATATGGCCGTGGAATTGCGAGCCGCAGAACTGTTGGTCCTGGAGGCGGCGTGGAAACGCGACCGGAAGATCGACACCGACATGGACATGGCGATCGCGAAGGTCAAGGCCACCGAAATGCTCGCCATGGTGGCCGACGAGGCGTTGCAGATTCACGGCGGCATGGGACTCATGAGCGACTTGCCGCTCGAACGCATCTGGCGCGATGCGCGCATCGAACGCATCTGGGATGGCACCAGCGAAGTTCAGCGCCACATCATCTCGCGAGGCTTGTTGAGACCACTGGGCGGTTAGTGCCGGCGCGTCGTGCACTGCAACGAAGCGGGGCGATTTGACATTAATCGAACGATAGTGTCGATCCGCAAGCAAATGGGTGCGTGTCCTACAGACCCTGTGACCTGGATCCTTGAAAATGGCTCTGTCGCCCCGATACCGGATGTCGAGACGAGGGCGATTGCCAGGGGTTGTGGATCAAGAATAAAGGTGGGAAGCGCCATGATTGACGCTGAAGTCACGCGGCTACGCCGGCTGCGCAATACGGCTTTGAACGCTCGTGCATTGGCCGCGAGGTTGGAGTCTTCATCCTCACGGGATTCTGTATTCTCGCGGAGCGCCGGGTGCTGCTGGCAGATCGCCCGCGTAGCCAGCGGCCGGCTGAATGCCCATCCTTATTTAAGCTACCAGCGCGGGCCGAGTGAACTTAGCACCCTCTACGGCGAGATCAGGGCAAGCCTGCTGAGCACTGCCGCTCGGTATGGGCAGCGCAGTTTTCGAGCCTTGTCCGATGAGTTGCAAAGTGTGGCCGGCGAACTGGACGACGCCAGGGCGCTGACTTGGTCGACCGAACTTAGCGACACTTTCGGCCGATCGCAGGTGCAACTACGCGGGCTGATGGCCGAAGCCGAGGCCGGCGCACGCAAGGAGATCGGCAAAGACGCAGGTTCACGCAGCGTCATCCTCCCAGACGCGCGCGCGAGCGCCGGCGAGGAAGAAGAAGCCAACTTGGCGGCCAATTGGCCGTACCTGGCTTTCTAGCGTGGGACGCCGCGCTGCGGCCGCATGCGCCAGTCAAGTCTGACAAATCCTACAGCAGTCGGCGCACTCCGCCGACCGCCACCCCTTGGATGCGGCGCGATACTCCTCCCGACTTAATTTAAGCGACAAAGGAGTCTTGGCAATGCGCAGTGAAAATGTGCCGAATCCTCCCAATCCCGCAGAACCGCCACTGGCACCCCACGATCTCCCCGAACCCGCGCCGCAGGCGGCCGCCTGGCGTCGGGCTCTGCGGGTCGTGGCGTCATCCGCACCGCGCGCTCCTCATAACCGCCCCGTCGAAGCCTCCGGACGCACCGCGCGAGGATAAAAAAAATGAACACCCGACTCGAAATCGCCATCGGC
>DATLVV010000184.1:0-2289 GCA_035577165.1 Steroidobacteraceae bacterium
CACCGAAAATGTCCCCTCCATTGTCGGTCTCGGCACAGCGTGCATCATCGCGCGGCGCGATCTCAACGACGAGAGCGCCCGGGTGCGCACACTGCGCAACCGGCTCTGGTCGCAGCTCGCAGCGGCAATCCCAGGTATCGCGCTCAACGGTCACGCGGAGGACCGCCTACCCAATACACTTAACGTACGCTTTCCGCGGGTATCCGGCACTGCACTCCTAGCCGCGACTCCCGAGATCGCCGCGTCGACCGGCTCGGCATGCCATGCGGGCGGCGAAACCGCATCCGAAGTGTTGTTGGCGATGGCTATTCCCGCCGCCGAAGCCCTGGGGTCCGTACGGCTCACGTTAGGACGCGCCACGACGACGGACGTAGTCGACCGAGCTTCGTACGCGTTGGTAGGCGCCTGGCGTAACCTCACTCTCGGGTAGCTGGAGCCATGGTTGCCATGCGCGCTCGTTCATGGGGACGCATGAAATCCAATACCGGCCCGAGTGGCACGATCCGGTTCGGATTGATGTGCTCATGGCTCATGTAGTAATGGCGCTTGATGTGATCGAAGTTCACCGTATCCTTGACGTCGGCCGTCTGGAACAGATCGCGCAGGTAGCCGGACAGGTTGGGAAAGTCTTCGATGCGGCGCAAGTTGCACTTGAAGTGTCCGTGGTACACCGCATCGAAACGCAGCAATGTCGTGAAGAGCCGCCAGTCTGCTTCCGTCTGCGTGTTGCCGACCAGGTAGCGCGAGCGCGAGAGCCGATCCTCCAGCACGTCGAGGGCGGCGAATAGCTGCCGAACCGCAGCCTCGTAGGCCGCCTGCGTGCCCGCAAAACCGGCGCGGTAGACCCCGTTGTTGACGTTGTCGTACACGTAGGCGTTGATCGCGTCGATATCGCGACGCGCCGCCGCGGGGTAATAGTCTGCGCCGCCTGACTCCGCGCCGGCGAACTCGCTGTTGAGCATGCGGATGATTTCCGACGACTCATTGTTGACTATCCGGCGGGTTTTCTTGTCCCACAAGACCGGAACGGTGACCCGACCGGAGTAAGCCGGCTGCATCCTGGTGTAAATCTGATGCAAGTGGGAGCAGCCATAGAGGTGATCGGGCAGCTCGCTGCTGAACGCCCAGCCCTCGGATGACATCACAGGCTCGACCGCGGAAACTGAAATGGTGCTCACGAGCTGTTTGAGCCGGAGGAAGATCAGCGTGCGATGGGCCCACGGGCAGGCCAGCGACACGTAGAGGTGATAGCGCCCCGGCTCCGGCGCATAGCCGCTGGAGCCGTCGGCGGTGATCGAGTTGCGGAATTGCGCGTCGGGACGTACAAAAGCGCCCGCAGTGGTGCTGGTGTCGTACCAGCCGTCTTTCCACTCACCACCAAGTAAATAGCCCATGCCGTCACCCACCGTGATTTCGTCGGATGATCATCTGCCAAACGCGCTCCACTGCGCGATGAACTCAGCCTCATCGTTGAGCTCCAGGCACCGCAGATCCAGCCACAGCGCCCGATCGGCGATACGCCCGATGATGGGCCGCGGCAACTCACGCAGCCTGGCCTCGAGCTTATCGAGGCTCGAACGCCTCCCGCCCGATTGCTGCGCGCGCAGTCCAAAGCTCGGCAAGTGATCAGCCGGCAATGCGCCGCTGCCCACCTGCGATGTCATCGGCGTCGCGACCACCTGGAATCCGTCGCCGAATGCCGCCTGCACCACCGGCAACAAACGTCGCGCCTGGCTTTCGATCTCGGATACCGACCGTGTCAGCAGACGAAGTACGGTCAATTTCTCCGCCAGCAACTCCGGTGCCCGGTACAACGCCAGAACCCCTTCCAGAGCGGACAGTGTCAGCTTGCCCACACGTAGTGCCCGTTTTAGCGGGTTTTTTTTGATCCGGGCGATCAGGTCAGGGCGCCCGACGATAATGCCGGCCTGCGGGCCTCCCAACAGCTTGTCGCCGCTGAACGTGACCAGATCGGCGCCGGCGGCGATTGCCTCGGACACCATGGGCTCTTTCGGCAGTCCCCAGCGGGCCAGATCGACGAGGCTGCCGCTGCCCAAGTCCACCACCACCGGCAGGCCATGTATTCGTCCCAGTCCCGCAAGCTCGCCGATGCTGACGGATGCCGTGTACCCGGTGATCGCATAGTTGCTGGTGTGAACTTTCATCAGCAGCGACGTGCGCGCGTTGACCGCGTTCGTGTAATCAGCCGCATGGGTGCGATTGGTCGTGCCGACTTCGATGAGTTTCGAGCCGGCACTGCGCATCACGTCGGGGATGCGGAAAGCACCC
>DATLVV010000185.1:0-3129 GCA_035577165.1 Steroidobacteraceae bacterium
CCCGCCATGCGCCGCGCCCAGGTGCCCCGCGGGATTTCGAACGGCACCTCGCGCGATCCGGCCTTGATCGGGGCGAGCGCCGCCCAGGCGACCGTGCCCAGCGCAACTCCCAGGACCAGAATCCCCACCCAACGAACAGGCTTCATTGTTTCAGCAAAATACGCACGTCGTGGACGAAATCGTCGGGGCCGTGGCCGTACGGCATCAAGGCGCGCAGCCTCCCGCCGCGATCGATCAGATAGATGAATGACGAATGGTTCAAGGCGTAGCCGCCGCCCGGCACAGGAATTTTATCGCTCACCGAAATGCCGTAGTCCGTGCGCACGGCGGCCAGCTGCGGCGGCGTGCCGGTGCCGCCGATGAAGCTGGGATCAAACGCGCCCAAGAAGCCATGCATGCGTGCGGCGTCATCTCTGTCGGGATCCACGGTGATGTAAATGACCTGCAATTGACCGGCAGCCGCATCCAGTTTCTTGCGCGCCTGGGCCAGGACACCGAGTGTGATCGGGCACACGGCCTCGCAGGAAGAATAGCCGAACGCCATCAGCACGACTTTTCCTCGATAGCGGCTCAACTTCAACTCGGCGCCGTCGGATCCGCGTAGCGAAAAGTCCGGCGCGAGGCGCGGCGGATCGAACACGCCGGCGATGAGGGCGGGATCGTCCTTCGCGGTGACAGCGCTGCCAACCAGCAGCGCCGAAGACATCAATAGAAAAGCGCGGATCTTCATGCGTTTTCCATCAAAGCGAGATGGTGGCCGGTTTGGCGGCCTTCGCGAAGCTCTCGTCCATATAGGTTTCGTACGCAACGGGATGCTTGATGGTGCCGGCCTCCATCGACAGTTGCATCAATTCCTCGAACTCCGGCCTGATCATCCGCAAGTCGCCATACGTGACGCGATCCGTCGGATTATCCATGACGAACTGGATGATATTGGGATCTTGATTGAAGAATTTCTTGCCGGCGGCGATGGCCACGGCCTTGTTGCGGTTCTGCTGCGCAGCGTCGAGCCACACGCCTGCGCCGAGTACATGGTCGACGAGATCCTGCACCAGCGGTCGATTCTGTTGAATGAGTTCCTCGCGCACCGTCAATACACAGCAAATATAGTTGCGCCATTCATCGCGGGTCATGCGCAAGACGCGCGCGTAGCCCGCGCGCTGCGCCGCCGCGCCGAAGGGCTCGCCGGTACAGTAGGCATCCACTGCTTTGGCGTACAGTGCGGCGGGCATATCGGGAGGCGCCATTTCGACGATCTGGACTTCTTGCGGCGTCATGCTTTCGCGAGCCAGCATCTTTCTCAAGAAGAGATAGTCGACGGCGAACCGGCTGGGAATGGCGATGCGTTTGCCCGCGAGCTGCTTGAAATGCTCGTAGGGGGAATCGCTGCGCACCATGATGACGGCGCCTGATCGATGGCCCAATGAGACGATCTTGATCGGTATTTTTCGGTCCGCCAAATCCATGACCAGCGGCGCCAGCATGTAGGCCGCTTGGATCCGTCCTGCCATCAGAGACTCTTTGATCTCGGGCCAGCCGCTGTACTTGCTGTATTCGTATAGAAATTGCGGCTGGCCGGCCTTGCTCGCGGTATTGGCGGCGGCCCTGGCGACACAGGCGACCGGCAGCGTGAGGTTGCAAGTAACCGGCAACCCTCCGACCAACAAGGAACCCTCGCGCTTCTCGGCGCCGCACGACCACAAACCCGCAGGCAACGCTGCGGCAATCGCGCCCTGCAGGATTTGTCTGCGGCGCAGAAAGTGTGTGAATTCCCGGTTTTGCATGATCCGACGCCAAAAATGACCGCGAGCAGTCTATCGGAAGGCGAGGGATGTTTCAGCGACAGAGAAAGAAATTTATAAATCAATAAGTTATAAGATATATCTCGTGCTGATTCACGCGCATTTTCACCAAGTGGGCGGCATACGGCCAGACTCACTGCGAGTACAGATCCAGTTGACGGCTGTCTCCGATCACCCGTTCGAAGTCGAGCCCCAAGGTCTCCAGCACCGGCTCGGCAACAGGTTTCACCTGCTTCAAGACATAGTGTTCCCGATCGAGCGGGTGGCGCACATTGTCGAGCGGCTCGGCGCCTGCCGTGGTCATGACGTAGCTGATCAAGCGGCCCTGCGCCTGGATCGATTTGCGCGCCGCGGCCACGTGCGGCGGGGTCGTGGCCGTGTATTCATCCGCGTCCTTGCGCAGATTCTTCCGATACACGAGCGCCGCATCGAGGTCGCCATTGCGCACTTTGCTCACGACCTCGGAAAGGTACGCGTCGACGGACTGATCGGTGAACAGCCGATGATAGAGTTCCCGCTGCACTTGTTTGGCGAGCGCCGTCCAATCGCGGCGCACGACTTCCATGCCGATGAACTCGACGCGGTCGGCGTCCGTGCCGCCCAGGAGGCCCGCATAACGCTTGCTTGCACCACGGGTGCTTTGTCGGGCGCGCGGCAGGAACAACTTCAGGTACAGTTTTTCGAATTCAAGTTCCAGGCGGCTCGCCACACGCCAACGCTCCTGAATATATCGGCTCAGTTCGCTGTTGAGCGCCGCGGCGAGTTCCCGGCCGCGTTCGCGCGCGGCGGCCGGATCAGTGGCCCGCGAGTCCACGAACAAGCTGTCGGTGTCGCCATACAATACCGTGAAGCCCGCTGCCTCGAACCAGGCCTTCGACCACAGCAGCAGTTCGCGGCCCATGCCGGTGATGGAGTTGACCAGCGCCGGGTTGTAAAAACGGCAGGCCGGCGCGCCCAGCACACCGTAAAAAGAATTCATCAGGATCTTGATCGCGTGCGAGGCCACGGCGTCACCGGCTTTCTTGGCGGCTTCGCGGCGCGGAAACAACTCGTCCAGCATGCGCGGCAAAATCGCCGGCGTACGGGCAAACGCGCCGCTCACGGTCCGGATGAGATCGGCATCCAATGCCGGCTGCTCGACGTAGGACAGCGGGTCGATGTTGAACGTGCGGATGATGCTGGGGTACAGGCTCTTGAAGTCGAACACCCAAACGTTGCGGTGCAGCCCGGTTGCCGCTTCCAGCACGTGGCCTCCCTGCTGGGCGGGGTGCGGACGGGTATCGTCGGTGCGCACCGTGGGCGCGACGACTGCCAGCCGCTCGAGCTC
>DATLVV010000186.1:0-12807 GCA_035577165.1 Steroidobacteraceae bacterium
GCACATGCGCAGGCAAGCCCAACTGCTTGGCTGCCCGCAGCAGGCTCTCGGTTTCAGCCAGGGAAAACGCAATGTCTTCGCAAAACGCATCGACCGCGTCCACCAGGTCCGCAGCACGCAGCGACTCCAGCCACGGACCACAAACCTTGTCGACAAATTCCTCGCGCTGAGCGGCGAATTCCCGCGGCAGGGCATGCAAGCCGAGAAATGTCTTCTTGATCGAGACCGGCAAGTCCCTCTCAAGGTCGCGCGCCACCTCCAGCAAGCGGCGCTCGGATCCAAGCTCGAGCCCGTAACCGGATTTGACCTCGATGGTCGTGACCCCCTCGGACATCAGCCGTTGCGCACGCAGCGCGGCCGATGCGTACAGTTCCTCATGCGTCGCCGACCGCGTCGCCTGAACAGTCGACTGAATGCCGCCGCCGGCACGTGAAATCTCCGCGTAAGAGACGCCGCGCAGCCGTTTCTCGAATTCTTCAACCCGATTGCCGCCGTACACCAAGTGCGTGTGACAGTCGATGAGTCCCGGAGTCATCCACAGACCCTGGGCGTCCTCCACCGGAACACCCTGCGCCGCGGCCCTCACTGCACCGTCGGCGGCGGACCCAAGCCACGCAATGCGGTCGCCTTTGACGGCGAGCGCGCCATTATTGATGTTGCCATAGGGTTCCGCGCCCGCGACCATGGTGGCGATGTTCGCGCCGATCCAAATCCGGTCCCATTCGTTGCCCGACGCGTTTTTCACTACTAATCGCCCGCTGCCAGCTGCTGCAAGTATGATACGGCAAGAACGGTTCCCTATACAGGTATAGTCAAGATGCGCCACTATTACTTGCGATCCGCCTTCTTGTCGCAGGGCTGGGCCCGAAACGTCACCGTCAGTGTGTCCGACGAGGGCTTCATCACCGATATGCGCATCGGGGCGGCCGATGAGCGCACGCTCCCGGCGGACGTACTCCCGGCGGACGTACTCCCGGCGGACGTACTCGCGACGGACGTGGAGCGGATCGATGGCATCGTGGTGCCCGGTATGCCCAATGCGCACAGTCATGCATTCCAACGCGCCATGGCGGGAAACACCGAATACCGATTGTCGGCGCGCGACAGTTTCTGGACCTGGCGCAGCGCCATGTACGCCCTGGCGAATCGCATCGAGCCCGACGATTTGCAAACCCTCGCGACTCAGTTGTTCATCGAGATGTTGAAAAGCGGCTACACGTCGGTCGCGGAATTCCACTACCTGCACCGCAGCCCGAGCGGCGCCGCCTATTCTGGTTCGAATCCTTTGTGGGAGGCCATCGGCAACGCCGCGAGCCTGGCCGGGATCGGCCTTACGTTTCTGCCCACGCTGTACCAGACCAGCGATTTCGGCGGCAGGCCGCTCAAGCCCGAGCAATCGCGATTCGCTTCGGATACTCAAGGGTTCCTGCGCGCGGTCGAAGAACTCGTTGCCTCGGAGCGGCGCGCCCAGGGTTCGCGCAGCGGCCCGCGGCCTCGGCGCATGGGTGCTGCGTTCCACAGCCTGCGCGCCGTGCCGCTCGCAACCCTGCGCGAAGCTGCGCTGCGCCTCGCAGATATCGATGCCGGCATGCCCGTGCACATTCATGTGGCCGAACAAGTGCTGGAAGTGAAGGCCTGTGTGCGAGAAACCGGACGGCGCCCCATCGAACTGCTGCTCGACACGGGATTGCTCACTCCGCATTGGTGTCTGGTGCATGCCACGCATGCCACGCCCGCCGAACTCGCAGGATTGGCGGCTTCCTCCGCAACGGTTTGCGTCTCCATCAGCACCGAGGCCAATCTCGGCGACGGCTTCTTCGACACGTCCCGCTTTTTCAACGAGGGTGGCCGTCTCTGCGTGGGCTCCGACAGCCAGTCCTGCGTCAGTCCCGCCGAGGAACTGCGCTGGCTGGAGTATCAACAACGCCTGCGCAAGAAACGCCGCGGGGTGCTGGCTGCCGCGTCAGAATCGCACGTCGGGACACGGCTGTGGCGTGATGCCGCGCAACACGGCGCGCAGGCCATCGGCCAACCGGTGGGATCACTCGAGGTCGGCCGTCGCGCCGATTGGTTGGTGCTGGATGCCGCCCATCCCGCCATGGTGGGTGCGGCCCCCGCCACCGCGTTGGATCACTTGCTGTTCGCCGGCGGCGAGGCGGCGATTCGCGATTGCATGGTTGCCGGGCGCTGGGTGATCAAGGATCGGCGCCACGCCGCTGAATCCGACGTAGGCGAGAAATTTGCCGATTTGATGCGCAGGCTGGCGGACAAACCCCTAAAACCAGGTTGACTGTACCTGTCTATACAGCTTAGTCTTGGCCCATGATGAACAAGGCCTCCGTGCAGCCGCTGTACTTGCAGGTCAAGCAGCACATTCTCGACAATATCGGCTCCGGCAAGTGGGGCACTGCGTCGCGCGTACCGTCCGAAAACGACATCGTGAAAACCTTCGGCGTGTCGCGCATGACCGCCAATCGGGCGCTGCGCGAGTTGCGCGATGAAGGAATTCTGGTGCGCATCGCCGGCGTCGGCAGTTTCGTCGCCGACAGACCGGCGCATGCGCATCCGCTGGAAATCCGCAGCATCGCCGAGGAGATTGGCCGCCGCGGCCACGTGCACCGCGCCGAAATCGTTTCTTTGGAGCGCATCCGCGCCACCGCGGAACTCGCCGAAGACTTCGGCATTGCACCGCGCAGTGAATTGTATTGCTCGGTCATCGTGCACTTCGAAAACGATCGGCCCATCCAGCTGGAAGACCGTTACGTACTGCCCAAGCTCGCTCCCGACTACCTGCAAGTGGACTTCAATCAAACCACGCCCTACGACTACCTGGTCAAAGTCGCCCCGCTACAGGAGGCCGAGCACCTGCTGCGCGCTGTCATGCCGGATGAACGCACGCGCACCCTCTTGACCATGAAGCGCGACGAACCTTGCTTATTGGTCATTCGGCGCACATGGACTGCCGGGCAGATCGCCTCGGTGGCCCGGCTCTATTACCCCGGTTCCCGATATGAAATGTCGGGGCGGTTCCGCCCCTAAGGATGCAATCATGCTCGCTCCCCTGAAACCCCGAACCATTCGCGCAGCCCGCGGCAACACCTTGAGCGCCCGCACTTGGATGACCGAAGCGCCGCTGCGCATGTTGATGAACAACCTGGACCCGGAAGTCGCCGAAAATCCCGCGGAACTCGTGGTTTACGGCGGCATCGGGCGCGCCGCGCGCGATTGGAATTGCTACGACCGCATAGTCGAAACGCTGAAATCGCTCAGCGAAGAGGAAACCCTGCTGATTCAGTCCGGCAAGCCGGTGGGCGTGTTCCCGACGCATGCCGATGCGCCGCGAGTGCTGATTGCCAATTCAAACCTGGTGCCGCACTGGGCAACCTGGGAGCACTTCAACGAGCTCGACCGCAAAGGCCTCGCCATGTTCGGCCAGATGACCGCCGGCTCGTGGATCTACATCGGCAGTCAGGGCATCGTGCAAGGCACCTATGAAACCTTTGCCGAAATGGGCCGCCGTCACTTCGACGATAAACTGAATGGCAAGTGGATCCTGACCGCGGGGCTGGGCGGCATGGGCGGCGCACAGCCGTTGGCCGCCACCATGGCCGGCTTCAGCATGCTGGCGGTCGAGTGCCGCCAAAGCCGCATCGCCAAACGCTTGGAAACCGGCTACGTGGACGCCCAGGCTCGCTCCCTGGATGAGGCCATCGCCATGCTCGAGACCGCCAAGAAAAATTCCAAACCGATTTCCGTGGCTCTGCTCGGCAACATCGTCGACGTACTGCATACGCTGCTCGAGCGTGGCATCCGGCCGGATGCCGTGACCGATCAAACCTCCGCACACGATCCGGTCAACGGCTACCTGCCTCAAGGGTGGACGGTCGAGCAATGGGATGAGCGGCGTGCGAGCGACCCTGCGGGTACCGCGGCGGCGGCAACCTTGTCCATGGCCAAACACGTCGAGTACATGCTGCGCTTCAAGCGCATGGGCCTGCCCGTGTTCGACTACGGCAACAACATTCGCCAGGTGGCGCTGGATGCGGGAGTCGACAAAGCCTTCGATTTTCCCGGATTCGTTCCTGAATATATCCGGCCGTTGTTCTGCCGCGGCATCGGACCCTTTCGCTGGGTCGCACTTTCGGGAGATCCCGAGGACATCTACAAGACCGACGCAAAGGTCAAGGAGCTGATCCCCCACGATCCGCATCTGCATCATTGGCTCGATATGGCGCGCTCGCAGATTCATTTCCAGGGGCTGCCGGCGCGCATTTGTTGGGTCGGATTGGGACAGCGGCATCGCTTGGGACTGGCGTTCAACGAGATGGTAAGGACGGGGGAGCTGTCCGCCCCCATCGTCATCGGCCGCGATCACCTGGACTCCGGCTCCGTGGCCAGCCCGAATCGGGAGACCGAATCGATGAAAGACGGCTCGGATGCCGTCTCCGATTGGCCCTTGCTCAACGCGCTTCTGAACACGGCGGGCGGCGCCACCTGGGTTTCCATTCATCACGGCGGCGGGGTTGGAATGGGCTACTCCCAGCATGCCGGCGTTGTCATCGTCTGCGACGGCAGCGAGGCGGCGGGCAAGCGCATTCGGCGTGTGCTCTGGAATGACCCCGGCACCGGCGTGATGCGCCACGCCGACGCCGGCTACGAGACCGCCATCGCCTGCGCCCGCGAGCAGGGCCTGAATTTACCGATGATAGAGTGACCCTTGAGCAAATCCCTAGAATTTCGCGCGGGCCAGCTGGACCTGCCGACGCTGCGGCGGATCTACGAGAAACCCGTCGCTCTGCGCTTGTCCGCGCATGATCGCAGCCGCATCGCCGTGTCTGCCTCGTTGGTGGACAAGATCATCGCCAAGGGCGATGCGGCGTATGGAATCAATACCGGATTCGGCTTGTTGGCCCAGACCCGCATACCGGCGGAACAACTCGAACTCCTGCAACGCAATCTGCTGCTCTCGCACGCCGCGGGAGTGGGGGATGCGCTGCCGGATGCCGTGGTCCGTTTGATCCTGGTTCTCAAGATCAATGCACTGGCGCGCGGACACTCCGGCATCACCATGGCGGTGATCGACGCCTTGCTGGCATTGCTGCAGCATGAGGTGTACCCCGTGATTCCCGCGCAGGGCTCGGTGGGTGCCTCGGGAGATCTGGCGCCCTTGGCGCACCTGAGCACGGTATTGCTGGGCATCGGCGAGGTTCGCGTGCGGGGCACGCTGCTGCCCGCCAGCGAAGGTTTGCGCTTGGCCGGCTTTGAACCCCTCAAGCTGCGCGCCAAGGAGGGTCTGGCCCTGATCAATGGCACGCAGGTCTCCACCGCGCTGGCGCTCGCCGGGTTGTTCGGTGCGGAAGACGTGTTTGCCGCCGCCCTCGTCGCCGGGGCCATGTCGGTGGACGCGTTGAAAGGCAGCGATGCACCCTTCGATGAGCGCATCCACGAGGTGCGGGGCCAGCCCGGACAAATCGCAGCGGCGCGGGAATACCGGGAGTTGATCGCCGGCAGCGTGATTCGCGCCTCGCACCTCGATTGTTCGCGCGTGCAAGACCCCTATTCTTTCCGTTGTCAGCCGCAGGTGATGGGCGCCTGCCTGGAACTCATCCGCAATTGCAGCGTTACGCTGCAGCGTGAAGCCAATGCCGTCACCGACAACCCTCTGCTGTTCGTGGAGTCGGGCGACGTGCTGTCCGGCGGAAACTTTCATGCCGAACCCGTGGCGTTCGCGGCCGATATCCTGGCACTCGCGATTGCGGAAATCGGCAGTCTGGCCGAGCGCCGCATGGCCGTCCTGGTCGATCCGAAAATGAGCGGTCTACCCGCTTTCTTGGTCGACAATAGCGGCGTAAATTCCGGCTTCATGATTGCGCAAGTCACCGCGGCTGCTCTGGTATCGGAGAACAAGAGCATCGCTGCCCCCTGCAGCGTCGATTCGATTCCCACTTCCGCCAATCAAGAGGACCATGTCAGCATGGCCACCCACGGCGCGCGTCGTCTGCAGAGAATGGTCGACAATGCGGCGGCGGTGATCGGCATCGAATTGCTGGCCGCGGCGCAGGGCATCGATTTCCATCGCCCGGCACAATCCTCGGTCAGTCTCGAGAAGGTTCATGCCGCCATTCGCGGCGACGTACCCTTCTATGCAGCCGATCGGTACTTTGCGCCGGACATCCAGGCCGCACAGCGCTGGGTCAAGACGGGACGCTTCTCGTCCCTGGTCCAGCGGATTCTGCCATCGACAAGGGTTATTTGATGTCGCCGCTGCGGGCGCCCGAACCGCTGTTCGAGTATGTGCCCGGCGAAGGGCCTCTGTTGATCAGCTTTCCCCACTCGGGCACTTATCTTCCGCCCGAGTTGGCCGCGCGCCTGCGGCCCGAGGCGCTCGATCTACCCGATACGGACTGGTTCGTCCCTCAGTTATATGACTTTGTCCGCGACCTGGGCGCCTCCATCATCCGCGCGACCCACACTCGCTATGTCGTCGACCTGAATCGTCCGCCTGATGGCGCGCCGCTGTACCCGGGTCAACGCGAAACCACGGTGTGTCCCATCGAAACGTTCGGCGGCGAACCCTTGTACTTGGAGGGCGCAAATCCAACTCCGGGCGAAATCGACGAGCGGCTGTATTCGTACTGGCGGCCCTACCACGACAAGCTCGCGGGGCTGACCCGGCATCTGGCGGAGCGCCACGGGCATTGCATTCTGTGGGACGCCCACTCTATTCTCTCCGAGGTGCCCGCGCTCTTCGCCGGACGTCTTCCCGATCTCAATGTGGGCACCGCCGGCGGCCGCAGCTGCTCGCCGCTCCTCTTGGATCGCATCGTAGCGTGCCTCAGCGCGCAGACGAATTTCTCATTCGTGGTCGACGGCCGCTTCAAAGGCGGCTACATCACACGCCGCTACGGCGACCCCGCGAGGCGAATCGAGGCGGTGCAATTGGAAATTGCGCAATGCGCATATCTCACCGAAGCGCGCGCGCCGTCGTTCGATGCAGCGCGTGCGCAGCCCTTGAGCTCACTGCTGCGCGAATTGCTCGGCAAGCTCGCGGGCCGGATCACCGTTTGACAAGACCGAGACGCACCAAGCTTTCCGCGGTGGCGACGATGGACTCCTCGTTGGAGCGCGGGGTCCAGCCCAACAGGCCTCTAGCCTTCTCGCTGCTGGCGTTCTTCACTTTGCCGAGTTCCGAAAGGATCTGCCGCGCCCCGGGGTCGCGCAGCGCAACGAGGCGTACCAGCCAATTGGGTAGTTGCAAGCTCGGCACCTTTTTTGCGGCTGCGCCCATGCGGAGCCGCAGCACGTGTGCCATGTCGAGAATCGACATGCAATCGCCGGCAACCGCGAGAAAGCGTTCACCCTTGGCGGCGGGATGAGTCATGGCGCGAAGATGCAAGTCGGCCACGTCGCGCACGTCGACAACGCCAAAATAGAGCCGCGGACAGCCGGGCACGCTGCCGTCCAGAAGGCGTTTCAACAATAGTATCGAGGTTGAAAAATCGGGCCCCAGCACCGGACCGAATACCGCCACCGGATTGACCACACAAAGCTCCAAGGCGCCGCCTTCTTTATCCATGAAATCCCAAGCCGCGCGTTCTGCCAGGGTCTTTGATTTCACGTAAGGCGCCACCTCGCCATCGAGATTCGTCCAGCTGGTCTCGTCGAAAGGCGTTTTCTGCGGCCGGTGGCCGTAGCCGACCGCCGCGAACGAAGAGGTCAGCACCACCCGTTGGACTGCGGCATCTCGGGAAGCGCGCAGCACGCGCAGCGCCCCGTCACGCGCCGGTACGATCAACTCCTGCTCGCTCTGTGGAACGCCTGCCGGAAACGGGGAAGCCACGTGCAGGACGTACTCGCAGCCGGACACGGCTTCAGCCCAGCCGGCATCGCTCTCCAGATCGGCTGCGACAAAGCTCAGTCGTTCTCCGGCCCCGGCACCGCCGGCTCTCAACATGGCGCGCACGTCGCGCTCGCGAGTCAGGTTCCGCACCGTCGTACGCACCTGATGGCCTGCAGCCAGGAGCTGCAGAATGCAATAGCTGCCGATGAATCCGGAGCCGCCGGTGACCAGGGTCGTGCTCATTTCCGGGAGAATTATGCGATAAAGTCGGCCAAGAACCGACTTAATTGTGCGATTGCGCGAACTTGCGGTCCCGGTCCGATGTCAATATCGCGGTCCGCCGGTTTCACCTGAAAGAGTTACTACAATGAAGTTCCTGCTCGGGATCGTCCTTGGCGCCTGTCTGTTCCCCTGCGCCGGCCGCGCCGCCGAGCTGAATCTCGCGACGTTGAGTTGCGGGAAGTACGAAAACGAAGTCTTGCCGGCCGCTGTCTCGAGCCCGACCGCCGATACCATCAATACGGTGATGTGGCTGTTCGGCTACTCCGTGGCCAAATCCGGAGCGCGTGTCATGTATCCGGAAGCGCTGACTGCTTTCGGCTTTGCGTTGGACGGCGAGTGCAAAAGCAATCCCGTCGAAAGCCTGTTGGATGCCCTGGCCATCGTCAAGCCCGAGGCCAAAAGCCCGATGGATCTGACGTCCCTTGAATGCGCGACCTTCGCTTCGCGGCACATCGAGCTGGCGCGCACGGATCCGGAGAGCGCGACCACCATCATGATGTGGTTATTCGGCTTCTCGGTCGCGAGATCAGGCAGTCACATCTTCGATGCAGACTCGCTGAATGCTTTTCAAACCGCTCTGCTGGCGGACTGCGCGAAGCACCCCAAGCTCTCTCTCTTCGATGCACTGACCACGCTCAAGATTTCGCGAGCCGCCAAGTAACGGCCGGTTCGGATTCCATGTGCGCCTCGGCACCCGTGGCCATCAACAGCTCTTTGGCGCGGGATGCCTGCCCGGCGGAATTGCAGCTCACAGACACAAGAGTGCCGCCGCACCTCACATGGTCTTCATAGAGTTTCGCATCGTGGTCGGTCATGCCGATGCCGAGCAGAGCGCGGCGTACATCGCCAATCCCGGCGTCGGCCGTTGCATCCCTCGCGCCCGCAAACCCTGCCATGATCGGACCCGCCCCGATCATGCGGCCGACTCCCGCAATTGCGACCAAGCCCGCACCTGCGAGAACGCCGATGGTGCCCCCGATGGCGCCTCCATCCGCCGGATCGAGCAGTAACACTGAGATCGATGAGCAAGGCATGCCCCCAGCGATCAGCACGTCAAGCGCCCGCTCCGCTTGAATCCTCAGCCGGTAAATGCCCGATACGGCTGTGTTTCGCGGGATCAATGCGCGGGCGTGACCGGTTGAGTCGGATTACCCATGTTCGCCTTCAGCTGCGCCTCGCAGGCTTTCTTCATATCTTTTTCGGACATGCCATTGTTGGCAGCTTTGGCTTTCGCCATGCAATCTTTCATGAACTGCTTCTGATCGGGCTTCTGCGGCGTCTGATCACCCATCGTGGATGGATCGTCGGCCGACGCCACGCCCAACCCCATCGTACCCAACCCCAGCGTCGCAGCGATCAACAATGCGTGTATTGAACGGTTCATGATTACCTCCGGGCTCATGCGAATGATTTAGATCTGCGTCGATTATAGAAAACGCAGCGGATTCGCTCATCGCTCGGGAACATGCAATGACTGCCAGCGCCGTCCTACAGTCGCGCTGCGCTGTCCGCGGCCTCAGTCTCGGTGGGATCTGGTGAGCAGCGCGCCGACACCCAGGCCTACCACGGTCGCGATACCAATCGCCCGCCAAGGCGATTCGCGCAGATAGTCGTTCGGCCACTGCAGCGAATTCTTCACTTGCCGATTCGCGTAGAGCGCGGTGTCCTGCCAGGCACTCCTCGCGACGGCGAGCGCCACTTGAACCTTGGTGCGGATTTTCTTTATTTCGGGGCTGTCGACATCGGCAATGCGCTTGAGCAAATCATCGACGCTATCCAAGAGTTCGTTGAAGGGCTCGGTACGTGCATGTGCAGCAGCGTATTCCATGATCGGTCTCCGGACGTTGCAGAAAAGCGCATAGTTGCCTTGTGCCATGCACGCTGGAATAGGTGTCTCGCGCGTGGCGGCGTCAGAAATCGCGGACAAGGCATGCGCTTGCGCATGAGCGCCGCCCTGCAGGATGATGCAGCGCGTTCCTACTGCTTGGAGATACGATCATGTCAGGCACCGAAGACCTGGGTCCGGGCGATATCTCACCCGACAGTAACGACCGCATTCGAGAATTCTTGGCGCGCCACGGCGGGCCGGCGGCTCGCAAAGCCAGCACCGGCACTACCGTGGTGGGGCTGAGCGGGTGGTCCGAAGTATACGCTGCGGACGGCTACACGCTGCGCTGCGATTGGTCCCGCATGGGCAGTCTTCAGGAAATGAAATTCACCGAAAATCCACCGCCGCAATCCCGGTAATCGCGGCGTCCGCGCGATCACCCACCCTTCGCGGCGCGCTCCCGCAACGCCCGGCGGCTCCTCTCAATGGCTTCATTGGGATTGGTCGGGTCATCAGGATCATTCTTGAAGCCACCCGGCTTCGAACAGGTTTCGGCCTGCTTTTCCAGTTCCGCTTTCGGATCTGGCCCGGGCGGAGTTGCGGCTCCCCTTGTCTTGACGGGATCGCTCATGCGCTTCTCCTATGGCCAGCGGGTCTGCGCCGCGCATAATCCTTCCATTGCTCATTCTTCGCTATCGTCCGATGCCTCCGACAAGTGTCGGACCCCGCCGACATGACCGAATTCTCCCACATGGCCTCAAGTGTCGCCGCCCTTGCCGCGCGCCGCACTGGCGCTAAATTGGGACGCAGCGAGGTCTTACCATTCGGAGGAGTTATGGCGCGGAAGTACAGCGAAGCGGCTTCGAAAAAAGTAGAGAAAGCCATGCACGAGCGCAAACGCGGCACGTTGAAAAGCGGCAGTTCGGGCCGCAAAGTCACCAGCCGAAAACAGGCGATCGCGATTGGATTATCGGAAGCACGCCGCGCAGGCAAGAAAGTGCCTTCCAGGCGCGCCGCCAGCAAACGCGGCTCCACATGATTCGCAAGCTGGCCGGCGGCGAGTACCGGTTGTATTCCCGGAAACTCGACCCGAAGACCAAGCGGCGCAAGAATTTGGGTACTTTCAAATCACGCGCCGCTGCGGAAAAGCACGAGCGTGCCGTGCAGTTCTTCAAGAGACACTAGCTCGACGCGATGCCCTCGATCCACGTCTTGTGCACGTGGCACTCGTCGTCCATCAGCACCAGATTCGCCCGGTAGCCCGGCGCGATGCGCCCCAGTTCGTGGCCCAAGCCGAGGAACTCAGCCGGATATTCACTCGCCATGCGCGCGGCTTCGGCTATATCAAGGCCCAGCAGTGAAACCGCGTTGCGCACCGCCGTCGCCATGTCGAGGGCCGTGCCTGCCAGCGTTCCGTTTTCGTCCCGGCAAATACCGTCCACGACACGGATCGTGCGCCCCTGCAGCACGAAGGTCGATTTTGACGAGCCGACGGTGGGCATCGCGTCGCTGACCAGCATGAACCGCTCGTGGCGTTTGCAGCGCAACGCGAGCTTCAGCATGATGGGGTCGACGTGGTGGCCGTCGACAATGATCCCGCACCAAGTGTCCGCATCGTAGAGCGCGGCGCCGACGATGCCCGGCTCGCGCGCATCGAGACGCGCCATGGCGTTGAACAAGTGCGTAAACCCGCGCAACCCATGCGCGATGGCCGCGGTGGTCTCGGCGAAGCTCGCTTCGCTGTGTCCGGCAGAGACCAACAGGCCCTTCGCGGCGAGCGCGGCGATGATTTCCGGGGTGGTCATCTCCGGCGCGAGCGTAAGCATGGTCCGTCCGGCACGCAGCCGGCACAGCAGCGATAACACGCTGGCGTCGAGTACCCGCAGGTGTCTCTCGTCGTGCACACCGCGGCGCGCCGAGTTGAGGAATGGCCCCTCGATGTGAATGCCGAGCACGCCGGGCAGCCCCGCGTCGAGGCAGGACTGTACCGCCGTGATGGCGCGACCGATGGTGTCCAGATCGTCGCTGATCAAAGTGGGCAGAAAGCCCGTGGTGCCGAAGCGCCGGTGCGCCGCGCCAATGGCGTGTATCGACTCGGGGCTGGGATCATCGTTGAACAGCACGCCGCCGCCGCCGTTGACTTGGACATCGATGAATCCCGGCAGCAAGAGTTGTCCCTGGAGGTCCACGATGACGGCATCCGAGCAGCGCGGATCCTGAGGTTGCGCCAGTGCTTCGATGCGCGGACCTGACAGCAGCAGAACCTGGCCGCTCACGATTCCCTCACCGGTCAGAAGCCGGCCGTTCGTGAGTGCCGTGCGCCTCACACCGTCTCCGTGACCTTGCGCAAATGCGCCGGGTGATCCGGATCGAAGCCGCGCCGCACGGCGAGCGTGGCTATCAGTCGGTAAGCGCTCTGTATCAGGAGTATCGGCGCGATCTCGGACGCGCCCTCGATCGTGGGTAGTCCGATGACGCCTGGTATGGCAATGTCGGCGCCGGCCAAAAGCACCGGCACGTTGCGGCGGGCGAGCTCCAGCGCGAGGGTCTCGATCCCCGCCTGAGTCGCGTCGCGTTGTGCGAACAACAGCGCCGGAAATCCGGGCCCTGACAAGGCGTACGGACCATGCCGCAGCTCCGCGCTGCTGAATGCTTCGGCGTGCAGGCCGCAGGTTTCCTTGCACTTGAGCGCGGCTTCTTGCGCGGCGCCCAGCCCCAATCCGCGGCCCACCACATACAGATGCGCGGCCGACTCGAGCACCGGCTGCCCGGCCGACCAATCGAGAGCCCAGCTCCGATCCATCAGCGTCGGCAGCACCTCGATGGCTGATGCAAGCGAGGCGCTCTGCGTCCACGC